>NZ_JAMPMC010000033.1:0-49670 GCF_028477945.1 Providencia sp. PROV261
GGAAGACTTGCAAACGGGCTTCACTGCGCCATCAGAAGATGATTATGACGGCGTGGATGTCACTTACATTAATGGGGTGACATGGGCAGAGGAAACTATCCAGTGCCGCACCAAAGAGAATCCAACACCCAAAAAGATAGAATATTATCAAGCGGATGGGGTATTAAATCCCACTATTGCGTATCGAATTGGTATGCGTCGACTCATGAAGCACTTACATCAACGACTCAGTTATTCAACCTCAACGGAACTGGATGCGCTTTGTTATAACGTGGGGGATCGCATTGTGTTTACCGATGATATCCCGAGCAATAAAACCATCAGCTGTTTAGTGATGAACATGAGTCATGACCAGGAGCAAATTACCCTCACGGTCAATGAGCCTCTTGATTGGTCATTTGAGCAACCGCGCTGTTTAATTCGGCTGCAAGATGGCAGTGCCTCACGGCTTTTGATCCCCACGCAGATAGATGACTATACGCTATCTATTCCTTACAGTAGCGAATTAGATGTTGACTCATGGATAATGGACGACCCGTATATTGAACCACCACGGCTAATATTTTGTTCGTCTAAATACGTCGGTTATGACGGCATTATGCGAGAAATCACGCCTAACTCGGACGGCACCTGCCAAGTCGTTGCTAAAGAGTATAAAGAAATTTTCTATCAATACGATGACGCTGAATATCCAGCGTAATTAACCCATAACATTAATCATGAACCTCGCCACAGTGCGGGCTTTTGCATTTATAGGTGTCTAGAATGACAAGATACAATACCAATAACCCGATTGGCTCACCATCGGTTAAGGATATTCACGACAATAGCATTAACTTTGATAATGCGGTTAATGATCGAAGTTCAGAGGTGTGGATTGATCGCTTTGGTCAGAACAGGAAAAGTTGGTACGGGATAGAAAAAGAAAGCGAAAAAGCGTTGACCGAGTTCAGGCAAGAATCGAAAGCGGCAATCTTAGCAGCAGGCTATGTGCCGATTGATAGTTTTCAGGATGGGGCGACACTAACGATACAAAACCAAGTGCTGAGATGGAAGCAACCTGACGGTGATGGGGGGTACTATCGTTGGGACGGACCATTCCCTAAAAATGTCCCCGCAAACTCATCGCCAGCTTCAAGTGGTGGAGTAGGTGATGGAAAGTGGAAGTTAGTTGGTGATGCAACATTTGGCAGCCAAGTTATTACATTGCAAAATGAACTAGCCAATGCACAAAAAACTATAGCAACTCAGCAAAGAACCATCACAACAAATAACAATGTACTTAACAATTCTCAACTTGAGTTGATTGCTCACCGCGGCTTTGCTCGCCAATTTCCTCAAAATTCATTGTTCGGGTTCAGTTGTGCAATTGAAGCAGGCGCGACATCATTAGAGTGTGATGTTCAGGCGTCAACCGACGGCGTTTTGTATGTTTTTCATGACTTAGATGTGAGTGCACTCACCAATGGAACGGGACTGTTTAGAGAAAAGAACTCAGCGGAAATAGACCAGCTAAGATATAAAAACGTTCAGGGTACACCTTACGCAGATATTAGAATCCCCCGTTTTCAAGATGTACTTTTTCTATGCAAGGAGCGTGGCGTAAAAATTTATGCTGAATTCAGCGATCACATGACCGACGCTAACATTCTTGAGTATCTTCGTTTAATCACGTATTACGATGCTGAAAGTAACGTGAGTACGCAATGCTTTAACAACGATAAATTACTTTTCGTTCGTCAACATAATAAGAACTTAGAACTGGGTTTCTTACGACCTACTGCGGCAGATTACGAAGCGATGCTCCCCATTTTACAAGCGAATGCGCCCGCGATGTTCCTCATGGAAATGAATTCATTCCTGAGCGATTCAACCATTGCGAAAAAATGCAGAAGCGCGAACGTCGGGTTGGCTGTATGGACGGTTCAAAACGGTACAGATTTAGCGCGAGTAATGCGCGCGGGGTGTAATCGTGTTGTGTCAGACGTGTCATTAATTACAAAGAGAAGAGGGTAGTATTATGGGGTCAATTGTATTACGTAGCGTCAATGATTTTCATATCAATAAAGATGCAGGAAGCTCAGTGACATTCACAACCGATGGCTCTGCTGCAATATGCAAAAAGGTTGGCTCCGCATCAGATGCCCGCGCCTATCTAACAAAATCATTTCCTATTCGACCAGGGGCGACTTATACATTTAGCATAGAAGCTAAGGTTAATTCGGAAAGGATAACGGGGGGTATCTATATTGACTATCCGCATAACTCCAATTATCAAGATTTTAAATTTAACCAAACGGATTGGAAATTGTATAAAATCTCATTTACAGTCCCACCGTATACAGATATCAACGAGAACTGGCAGAAATCAGTCATGAAAATATCAGCGGGTGTTGTGACAGGGGGAACTGAAGGGGAGGTAATATTAAAAAACCCTGTGCTCATTGAAGAAAATGGCATACCCGTACCGAGAATACACGCGATGGGTCTGGTTATTGTCAATGCATCTGGCGGCTCATTGAGTAGTGATTATTCAAAAGTCGGTATCAGGGGATTTTCATTATCAGAAGACAAAAAAACGCTTTATATTAAAACCGATAAACTACTCTCGTCTGAATACCAATCGGCAGTCGGTTTTCGCCCTATCATCACAGCACAACTAACGACAGACACAAGAAGTATGGAGCATGATGTTTATGTTGGTTTTGGTGTTGATGATGAAATGATATCGGTTAAATTGGTTAAAAAATCAGACAATACCGTCGTCGATATTTCCCAATTAACCGGGTCTGTCGCGTTCTTTATTAGCAGTATCATTAATTAGTCTTGATTGTACTCATACCCCCGCGGAAATCTCTTACTCACTGAGTTAGATTTGCGAGATTGTGCATGATTATTCTACTTTCTTGCGTGTGATTTATCAGCAGAACTGCTTAGATAACTTTCTATGAACTCAATTACTGGAGCTCTTTTTGGTTGCTCTATCTGGCAGTACAAAGATGAATTAGAAAGTAAGAGTATAAACTCATTGATCGAAATAGCCTTGCCATCTATCTCAGTTTTATAGAAAACATAGATACGTGATTGTTCAGTGTGAGACGGCTCTCTATTTTCATTGATGCAAGTAAGTGCGAGTAAGATAAGTTGCGTACTGGTCATAAACCCTCCAATAAAGTCTGGAGTTAATTATAAGCAGTCAGGCAATGGCGCGATATCAATATTGGTCGTAATGTTATCAGATATCACTGTGACGAACTGTGCCGCAAAAATGAGAGGTGAGGGGTTAATTACCCCTCTTTTTCGTTCGAAATGAAGGGGTAACTTATTGATTCATTTAGAATGAAATGTAGTGTTTTGTAGTATGAAAAATGAACTGATAATAAATTAAGCTATTGATATTTAATGCTTTTTGTTGCTTTGGTAACCTAATGGACTGATATGAGTAATCAAGTAACTCTCCTTTATCCCAAAGGGATCTTGATATACTCGCCATACTTCAAGTTACGGCGTCATTGACTCAGTTTACTTTCGCACCATTGGCATCGTTATTTCTGCCTTGCTACGACTGGTCTACCGGTCGCCTTGCTGTACCTCGAACTATTTAGAGTATATAAAATTATATCAATTAACTTAATTAAGGTGCTTATTGCCGTGCTAAACGTCCTATTTCAGGCGTAAATTGGGTATTACTACGCCATGGATTGATATCAAGACCACCACGGCGCGTATAGCGTGCGTAAACACTGAGTTGTTCAGGCTTACACAGTTGTGTTATATCATTAAAAATACGTTCGACGCATTGTTCATGGAATTCGTTATGATGACGGAAAGAGACCAAATAGCGCAGCAGTGCTTCACGGTTGATCTTCGGGCCACGATAACGAATTTGTACTGACCCCCAATCGGGTTGGTTAGTAATCAAACAATTCGACTTTAATAAATGGCTAACTAGTGTTTCTTCTACGTTTTCATTTTCCGTGCTATTTGCGAGATAATCACGACTAAATTCATATTGATTGATCTCGATATCCTGTTCATCAATACAAATCCCTTCAAATTGGCAAATCGCTTGCTGTGAAAACTCATCAAGTTTATGGAGTGTAACGCTAACTTTTCCATTAGCACAATTGCTTAAGTCGTTTTGCAAAACACTTCGCACATTTTCCCATGAATCATAGCGAGTTTGGTTAAAACTATTTAGGTAGAGTTTAAAACTTTTTGATTCGATCAAGTTTTCACTTTGTGCATCGACATGGACTGAACCAATAGCGACTTGCGGAACACCTTTCTTGTTGAGCCAAGATAGCTCGTATAAGGTCCAAATATCAGCCCCATGAAACGGTAGGCTATCAGCGTGAATATCTAACGGATCTCTATTTAAGCTGCGCGGAACGGCTTGGAGTAGGCTTGGGTCATATTGATCATAATATGCCGTTTTTTTTCCTAGTGTGAGATTATCCAAAGCAGGGTTATTTTGATAGTGTGACATAGTGATCCTTAAACTTCATGTACTAAAAGCACGCGATACCATAAAACGGCTGAAAATGAGAGCAATTCATTCATCGGTTAACTTCTGTCATAATATCATTTATTAATGATATTGCCGCCATTTCAGTTCACTCAATCTAAAGTTATTAAATCATTATGAATACAACCGTTTCTGAAGCGCTTACTCAATTTACTCAACAATATGTGACCAAATGGAAGGAGCAAACAGGTCTATCGCCTGCTTCCTGTGACCTATATGGCATTCCGTCTCCTTGTGTCATTCGGACGGGGGAAAATTGGGTTTATTGGGAGCCACAAGCCTTCCCAATAGCAGATAAAAACTTAAATAAAGTAGCGACAGCATTGGATATTGAATTACAGCCGATGATCCATCCTTTTTATACCACTCAGCTTGCGGGGGATATGAAGGCTCAATTTGAAGGTCATCTATTGAATTTGGTTCAAGTGTGGAGCGAAGAGGATTTTATCCGTTTGCAAGAAAATTTAATTGGTCATCTAGTTACCCAAAAGCGTTTAAAACTATCACCAACATTATTTATAGCAACGTTAGAATCTGATTTAGAAATGATTTCGTTATGTAATTTAACGGGAGAAATTATTTTAGAAAAATTTGGTAGTAAGGAAAAACGCGTGTTAGCGCCTAATCTTATCCATTTTATTCAAGAGTTAACCCCAGTAGTAGAACCGCTTGAGTAAGATATTGCTGATAGAAGCTGTAGGAAATAGCTTACAAATCAATTAAGAAATAAACCTTAATTTTCTTAATTTATCTAAGTGAGCATTATTTAACATTTAATTTCATGTAGTTACTATCAATCTCTTAAATTGAAGGTCTAAGGCTGTTTTTAAGTTTATTGCACTAGGTTGTTTCATTAGTGTTTTTAATACATTCTTAAACGACTGAATGAGGGAGCAGTGAGTTTGCTGCTTTATCAGTAAACAGAGGTCATGGATGGCAAAGTGGCGCATGTCGCTGACTTTAATCTGTTTATTAGCGACAGGATGTCGAACGGCAGGAGGTCGTTTTTGCAGGATGCTTTAACACCCTTTAAAACATGAGATAAGCCAGTCAACCCTCTTGTTGGCTGGCTTCTTTTTCACTTAGTGTTGCGTTCGTGTCTTTTGATGTGGGTCGGTAGAATATTGCGTTAATGCGTTTAACACACTTTGATACATGGCTTCTCTTAAGGCCTCACGCTTACGGAACGCAGAGCGGTGTTGGCTTTTGACCGATTCGATATCACGAATAGGCTCTGTTAAAGGCAAGTGATACCAGCCATCCGCGGAAACCGTACCATTACACTCTTGCCAAAAATTATCGTAGCTTGATTTCAAATGTTGGCGCTTAATATGGCAATGGTTTGAAATACCCATAATAGATGTACAGTGGAAAAAAGCGGCAACTGCATAAATAGACGACATCAATAAATTTTTAGGTCGCATCCCATGCATTTGCTTCGTAATGGACTTCACTTGTTCGGTACTTTGTTCAGTAGCAGGCCCCTGTAAAGAACAGATATAAAGTTGGCCCTCAGTACCAAACGAAAAGCTCATTAAATAGATATCATCCCCTGTTTCGTTTAGCAGGTGTAAGGTGAGGTCACCTTCGCGTGGATATTGGGAGTAAACAAGCCTTAATTGCGCATAATCTCCCGATTTTAATTCGATATCTGCAACTTTTAACCCTTGGCGATCAATAGAAAACATTGCTTTGATAGCATCCGTCGAAAATGTTTTTTCGATGAGTTCTAGGGTGTGACTCGCGGTGAGTAATTTTTGTTTTCCGTTCCACTCGCGATGCAAATACTTATTTAAGGGGCGTTCAGCAAAATCAGGAATATTATTTAATTCCTTAGACATGCGGGCACTGGTGTAGCTTTCACACATGGATTGAAATTGCTGATAAGGTTTAGACGGGAGTTTGGCAATACGGACTTGTCGTTTTAAATGGTCATAGCTGTTGTTAATAGACTGCCAAAATTTATTTTGTTTACGCCACTGCTTTAATAATCCCATATATAAACCATACTTGATTGTTGAGTGTTTTTTATTCAGTAAAGTGAAAAGCGTCTGATATTACTCTTATTAACTACAACAAAAGGTAAATAAACTTTAAATAAACTTATAAAAGTGCTTGCGGCAAGATGGATTACGTGAAAGTAACTAGGATTTTGTGTGGGAAATTATTTTGGTTGTTCTACACCCCATATTTACGACAGAATTAATGAAGGATATGCCGTATATTTCGAATTAAGTTTATTAAGTAGGTTTTTATATGAATATTGAACAGCGCATCATGGAAAAGCTTCGTCATATTGAAGAGGAAATGAGAGCGAAGGCACTTTGGCGTGAATTACCACCTAGCCCTGAAGCTTTTGAAAGTACAGAGCCTTTTTCAATTGATACGATGGAAGCAACAGAGTGGTTACAATGGGTACTTATCCCTCGTTTACAAGCACTCATTGAGCAAGGCGCTGTTTTACCCGGAGCTTTTGCTATAGCCCCTTATTTTGAAGAAGTTTATAAGAATGATGAGGAAGGGCAATATCATTTATTGTTGATTCACCTTCGTGAATTAGATGATTTTTTCAGTACTCAGTTGGGTAGGTAGCTCATTGATGTTAGAGATTATTTATCAAGATGAGTATATGGTTGCTGTTAATAAGCCTGCCGGTATGTTGGTGCACCGCAGCTGGTTAGACAGCAAGGAAACTGTGTTTGTTATGCAAACATTACGAGACCAAATTGGTCAATTTGTTTATCCAATCCATCGTCTTGATAGGCCAACATCGGGTGTGTTGTTGTTTGCACTATCCAGTGATGTGGCGAGGCAATTAGCGGCGCAGTTTGAATCTCATCAAATAGAAAAAATCTACCATGCGGTGGTTCGTGGCTATGTTGAAGCGCCTCAAACCATTGATTATCCATTACTTGAGCAGTTGGACAAAATTGCGGATAAACATGCGACCAGAGAGCCAGCATTGCAAGAGTGTGTTACACATTGCCAGCCAATCGCTCAAGTTGAGTGCTCAGTCGCAATTGGGCGTTATCCAACATCTCGGTTTAGTTTACTAGAATTGAAACCAGAAACAGGGCGCAAACATCAGTTACGACGTCATATGTCGCACATTCGTCACCCCATTATTGGCGATAGTAAACACGGTGATTTACGTCAAAACCGCGGTGTAAGCCAACATTTTGCCGTTTCACGGCTAATGTTGCATGCCAGCCAGCTAGTATTAGATCATCCCATTTCAGGGGAGCGTATCTCTCTGATTGCACAATGGGATGAGTCATGGTTGTCATTGGTAAATCAGTTTGGGTGGCAGCATATCGCCAGCAAATTGGGGATGGGAGAATTCAATTCATCACTGTAGTTGGGTCAATAGGAGGTGTTCGTGTCAAAAATTGGTATTTTTGTGGGAACAGTTTATGGTAATTCCTTAGCGGTGGCTGAATCTGCTCAGGAAATATTGGAGCAACTCGGCCATGAGGTCACGATTTTTGATGAGCCAATGCTCAGTGACTGGCAGCAATATAATGCGGGTGAAGGGGTCGCCTTAGTCATCACTTCCTCCACAGGGCAAGGGGATTTACCCGATACGATTGCTCCACTATTTTATGAAATTCAAGATGTTGTTGGTTATCAACCTGAATTACGTTACGGGTTAATCGCTTTAGGTGATAGCAGCTACGAAAATTTTTGTGGGGCAGGAAAGCGTTTTGATGAGTTATTAACTGAACAATCGGGAACACGGATTGGTGAGGCTTTGTTCATTGACGCGATTGAAGAAGATGTACCCGAAGAATATGCGAAGCCTTGGATACAATCTTGGGGTGAGCAACTGTAAATTACTGCACCGTGAATAGGATTCTCGGTGCAGTAAAGAAAATAAGAGCGGTATTTTAAAACTATTTACGGGTTAATTTTTCAAGGTCAGCTTCAATTTCAGCGATTTTGTTTGAGACCACATGCTCAAGATGACGTAGGTCATCCAAAATTTTGTGTTTCAAATCAATATCACTTGTATCGTTTTGGCAAATTTGGTCTAGTTCTTCAATAGCGTAACGTAGGTTGGAGTTGATCTCATTAATTTCTTTGAAATTATTGCTACCATCTGCCGCGGCTACAGTTTTGCGTTGGCGTGGATATTTAAATTTTACACTTTTCGCAAAGAATTCCCCTTTATCTTTGCGAAAATAGATTTTTAAAATATCGTTATTTGCTTCTTGGCGTAGCGTATAACGGTCAATATCTTGAGGGTTGCTAATACCTAAACTTTTTAGATTATCGTACATGTTGTTCACCGAGTTATAGGAAACCGAAATTTGTAGAGGCACAGAGCCGTTAGCATATGCCAGCAGAAACAGTATTATTCTATTTTTGGCAGGAATTAAAAACACGCGCATTAAAGCGAATAACACTTAGCGATGCTATTAATCTGTGTTTTAAAAAGGCAAAAAATAAAATCATACAGTTTATATTCTCGAAAGCCCGACAATAGCTAAACTTATATATTATGCGCGAAATGAGGAAATTGACAAACCCCTCATCATAAGAAAAAGAGGTCTATCATTTTTAGATTGGGTAGAGAACGTGTTTTATCTCTAGCCGAGCGAGGATGTGGGATTAGTCAATGCTTCTTAATAGCTCATTAATACCGACTTTTCCACGGGTTTTGTCATCGACCTTTTTAACAATCACGGCACAATAAAGGCTGTAGCTACCGTCTTTCGATGGCAGATTACCCGATACAACCACAGAGCCCGCTGGCACACGTCCATAGTGGATCTCACCAGTTTCGCGGTCATAAATTTTTGTGCTTTGACCAATATAAACCCCCATTGAAATGACAGACCCTTCTTCAATAATAACGCCTTCAACAATTTCTGAACGGGCGCCAATAAAGCAGTTGTCTTCAATGATGGTTGGGTTAGCTTGTAGTGGTTCAAGTACGCCACCAATACCAACTCCGCCGGATAAATGCACATTTTTACCGATTTGGGCACAAGAGCCTACCGTCGCCCATGTGTCTACCATGGTGCCTTCATCAATATAAGCACCAATGTTGACATAAGAAGGCATCAAAACACTGTTTTTAGCGATATATGCCCCTTGGCGAACAGCCGCGGGTGGCACAACACGGAAGCCTTCGCGTTCAAAGCGAGCCTGATCGTAATCCGCAAATTTCATGGGGACTTTATCAAAATAACGGCTTTCAGCCCCTTCGATTACCTGATTATCGTGAATGCGAAAGGAGAGTAATACTGCTTTTTTCAACCATTGATGTGTTACCCAAACCCCTGAAATTTTTTCAGCAACACGCAGTTTACCACTATCAAGTAGGGCAATGGTTTCTGTCACCGCTTGGCGAACGGCGGGGGTCACTGTGGATGGTGTGATAGCCGCTCTATCTTCAAATGCTTGTTCAATGATGGCTTGTAATTGCTGCATTGATTAATTTTCCCCTTTAAGGACCAGTAATAATATTGCTTATAAAACCTAACATTTATCCTTCGAGTTGAGGGTTTCTGTCAACCTTTCTGATAACTCTTGTTGCATTTTTTTATCGAGCGCTTTGTGATTTTTATCTGCAAGGACGAAAAAATCTTCCACTTTCTCGCCAATTGTGGTGATCCGTGCACCATGTAACGAGATTTCCATCTGAGCGAGCACATGCCCAACCCGTGCTAATAACCCCGGTTGATCGAGAGCAAAGAGCTCCATATAGCTACGGCGCTCATTGGTTGAGCGTAAAAAATTCACTTTGGTAGGAACGGTAAAATGGCGTAGTTTTGATGGTAGGGTGCGAGCCTGGGGAAGTGAGATCGCTGGTTGTTGTACCGCGTGTAGCAGACTATGGCGGATCTGCTCATATCTATCTTTTGATAATGGCGTGCCATTCGGTTCTAACACCACAAAGGTATCCATTGCCATGTTGTCTTTGTTGGTGAAAATCTGTGCACTGTGGATACTCAGGTTGCGCCTATCAAGCTCCCCAGCCACGGCCGCAAATAAGTGTGGCTTATCGGGGCACCAAATAAAAATTTCGGTTCCACCGTGTTTTGGCTGTGTGCTGATCAACACGAGAGGCTGCTCAAGATCATGTTTTAATAGGTTACAGGCATGCCAAGCTAATTGAGAAGGCGTGTGACGCAAAAAATAGTCTGCATGACAGCGAGACCATAATTGGTTTAATTTTTCTTCATTGATTGAAGATTGGCGTAATAACGCTAACGCTTGGTGGCGATGATGGCGGATACGTTCTCGTAAATCAGGAGTACTTTGCATTCCTTGGTTGAGTTGATGTTCAGTAGATAAAAACAGTTCTCGAATTAGGCTCTGCTTCCAACTATTCCAAAGCGTACTGTTAGTTGCACAAATATCGGCAACAGTTAAACACATCAAATAGTTTAGCCGCGTCACTGTTTTGACCTCAAGGGCAAATTGTTTGATGACATCGGGGTCTTGAATGTCACGACGTTGTGCCGTAACTGACATTAATAAATGGCTTTTTACTAACCAAGAGGCTAACTCAGCTTCCTTGAGCGGCAAATCATGTTGCAGAGCAAACTCATACACAAATTCAGCCCCTAAATCAGAATGATCTCCCGAACGCCCTTTCGCAATATCGTGGAATAATGCGGCAAGCCTTAATGTTTCTGGATGCAACAGCTTAGGGTAAACGCTAACACAGAGTGGATGGTCGCGGCGATTTTCTTCATGAGTAAAGCTATCTATTTTTTGTAGCACTCGGATGGTGTGCTCATCGACCGTATACGCATGAAAAAGGTCAAACTGCATCTGACCAACGATATTGCTCCAATAAGGGGTATAAGCACTTAATACACTGTGCAGATGCATGGGAACGAAAGCCCCTTTAATGGCTCTAGGGTGACGTAATATTTTGATAAAAAGCCGCCTAGCTTCAGGGAGTTCGCATAAAGGAGCGGTTAAATTACGTCGCGCAAAGCGCAGTTGGCGCAAGGTCGTTGAGTAGATCCCCGTGATATTGGGGTATCGAGCCATTAAATAGAACATTTTTAAAATGGCGGCGGGTTGCTTAACGAACAGCATATCATCAATAACATCGATTAATGGCCCCCGCAACTGAAATTGTTCATCTAGTGGACGAGGTTTTTCATCAGGATTGAGAGTAAGAATAGCGTCATCAAACAGTTGTAATAACATCTGATTGAGTTCACGAACGCGGCGTGTCACACGATAAAAATCCTTCATCATCAGTTCAACGGGCTGGTTTTTTTCCCCTTGGTAGCCGAGTAAGCGAGCGACACTAAATTGGCGATCAAATAAAAGGCGATTGTCATAGCGTTTGACGACTAAGTGCAAAGCGAAGCGGATTTTCCATAAAAAAGAGAGACACTCTTTTAGCTCTTGGCGCTCTTCTTCAGTAAGAAAACCAAACCCGACCATTTCATCGACGGTGGTGGCTCCAAAGTGCCGCCGAACGACCCAAAGTAGCGTATGGATATCGCGTAACCCTCCAGGGCTACTTTTTATATCTGGCTCTAAGTTATAGCTAGTACTGTGATAGCGATGATGGCGATCTTGCTGCTCTTCGAGTTTTGCGGCAAAAAAGGTTGCTGAAGGCCAAAAACTATCACTAAAGATGGTTTTTTGTAAGCGTAAGAATAGGGCGATATCACCACAAATTAGGCGCGATTCAATAAGGTTTGTCGCAACGGTTAAATCGGCGATACCCGCATCAATACACTCTTGCAATGAGCGAACACTATGGCCGATATCAAATTTAAGATCCCACAATAGAGTAATAAACTGGCCTATTTTTGAGGCTATCTGTTCAGAAAGAGGCTCTGCACTTAACACTAAAATATCAATGTCTGATAAGGGATGCAGCTCATGTCGCCCGTATCCACCTACAGCAATTAAAGACATATTGGGTTGTCGGTCAAATTGATACTCTTTCCATAAACGCGTGAGTAGGGCATCTAAGTAATCACTGCGCGCATGGACTAAATCAATCACGGACTCGTTTTGCTTGAATGCGGCTTCTAAGTGGTTATGGAAAGATTCGACATGCTGCTTGAGGCGAAGCAGTTCGAGGTCAGAAGATTGAAATAAAGTGGGTGATAAAAACGCTACAGAGGATGGTGTCATCATTATCTTTCCGCATCGATAGGCTGAACACAATAGTGAACAGCTTACTGGGGATTTTCATGGATGAACAGCCGCAAATTAAATTATTTCGAGTAAAAAAAGAGAAGGGAAACCTTAAGTATGCGGCATGTTACGAAAGTTGTTTCCTCTAACAGGTAACATGCCACATAAGAGCCGCGTGCTAAAAATTAATCGTTAACCAGCACCGCTGAGATATATGGCTCTTCTTCTTTACGTAATGTCATGATTTCACACCCGTTGTCGGTGACAACTAGCGTATGCTCATATTGAGCCGACCAGCTTCTATCTTTGGTTTTTACGGTCCAACCATCATTCATAGTACGGATGCGGTAATCACCGACGTTGACCATCGGTTCGATAGTAAAAGCCATGCCTTTTTGTAATACAACACCGCTGTCATCGGCATCATAATGAAGGACTTGTGGCTCTTCATGGAAACCTTCACCGATACCATGACCACAATATTCACGTACAACAGAGAAGTCATGTTTCTCGACAAATTGTTGAATCGCTTTGCCCAAGGTGCGTAGGCGGATACCCGGTTTTACCATACGTAACGCTAAATAGAGGCTCTCTTGGGTAATATGGCACAGGCGTTCGCCTTGGATGGTTGGCTTACCAACAATGAACATTTTTGATGTATCGCCATGAAAACCCTCTTTAATCACGGTAACATCGATATTCACAACGTCGCCGTCTTTTAGAATCTTATCATCACTAGGGATACCATGGCAGATAACATCATTGACTGAAATACAGACTGATTTAGGGAAGCCATGATAATTTAAGCAAGCAGGTATCGCTTGTTGTACATCGACAATGTGCTGATGACAAATGCGATCCAACTCCCCCGTGCTAACGCCCGGTTTTACATGGGGAGCAATAATTTCTAACACTTCGGCTGCTAAACGACCAGCAACGCGCATTTTCTGAATATCTTCTTCAGTTTTGATAATAATAGCCATGAATTCAGTCCATTTATGTCAGTAACGACTCTGTGACATAGTTTGTATGAAAAGGGTTTAATAGATGAGCGATAGCACCATCTATATCAACATGATGATGTTTATGGTATCAGCCACTGCATTTTCTGCCAACTAGGCATTGATGCTTCTTAGCCTTTAGAGTGAAATATCAGGCTGGAATGTACGCCATTAAATAAAAGGTATTGAGAGCAAATACACTTTGGGTCTGATATTATGGATAGTGAAACACGAGTATTTGTCGTTGAAGATTTTTTTATCAAATAATAAAAAGAAAAAACGCTATCCATACGCCGTGTATAAAACGCTCAATGATGCTTACCAAGGCGATTTCGCCTCGTTTTAATGAAGAGATTCAAGCCATTTGATGGTGTTTTTTCACCCCGTAAAAAAACAACAAAAGTTGGCTTATTGATCCATTTTATGGTATAAAGCGCGCCGGCGATCCACATTATCTCTTCGAAAAAATCGTTTTGCTACCCTGTTAAAGCGTATTCGATTGGCATTATGGATTAGCGAAAACTAAACTCAATTGTGTATAACACACACGGGTCGACACATGCACCGGGGTGCTCTTATGCGTTTTAGCGCAGCTTTGGAGTCGGTGTTATGGGATCCGTGGAGGCATAACCCCAATTACTTAAAATACAGAGGTATTAAATGGCAACTGTTTCCATGCGCGATATGCTACAAGCGGGCGTACACTTTGGTCACCAGACTCGTTACTGGAACCCTAAAATGAAACCTTTCATTTTCGGCGCTCGTAACAAAGTACATATCATTAACTTGGAAAAAACCGTTCCAATGTTCAACGAAGCTCTGGCTGAGTTGACTAAAATTGCTTCTCGTAAAGGCAAGATTCTGTTTGTTGGTACTAAACGTGCAGCAAGCGAAGCCGTTCAAGAAGCTGCTAATAGCTGTGACCAGTATTTCGTTAACCACCGTTGGTTAGGTGGTATGCTGACTAACTGGAAAACTGTTCGTCAGTCAATCAAACGTCTGAAAGATCTGGAAGTTCAGTCACAAGACGGTACTTTCGACAAACTGACCAAAAAAGAAGCGCTGATGCGTTCTCGTGAACTTGGTAAGTTAGAAAACAGCTTAGGCGGTATCAAAGATATGGGCGGTTTACCTGACGCTCTGTTCGTTATCGATGCAGAACACGAACACATTGCTATCAAAGAAGCAAACAACCTGGGTATCCCAGTATTTGCTATCGTTGATACTAACTCTGATCCAGACGGTATCGACTTCGTTATCCCTGGTAACGACGACGCAATCCGTGCAATCAAATTGTATCTGAGCGCTGTAGCAACTTCCGTTCGTGAAGGTCGTTCTCAGGATCTGGCTGTTCAAGCAGAAGAAGGCTTAGTAGAAGCTGAATAATAAGGCCTGCTCTAATAAAGAGCCCTTATAAACCAGGTATTGCTATATGGTTAGAAGGGGGCCTATATGGCCCCTTTTATCTATCTGAATCAGAATGACCCTTGTAGGGAGCCCCCTACGAGGTATATCGAGGAATAAATCACATGTCTGGAATTACCGCTGCATTGGTAAAAGAACTGCGCGAACGTACTGGCGCAGGTATGATGGAATGTAAAAAAGCACTAGTTGAAGCTAATGGTGATATCGAATTAGCAATCGACAACATGCGTAAATCAGGTCAAGCTAAAGCTGCTAAGAAAGCAGGCCGTGTTGCTGCTGAAGGTGTTATCCTTGCAGAAGTTTTTGCTGATGGCAAAAGCGGTGCTCTGATCGAACTGAACTGTGAAACTGACTTCGTTGCTAAAGATGCTGGTTTCTTGGCATTTGGTAAAGAAGTTATGGCTTCTGTTATCGCTGATAGAAATACTGATATCGAAGCAGTTAAAGCGAAATTCGAAGATGCACGTACTGCTCTGGTCGCTAAAATCGGTGAAAACATCAACATTCGTCGCGTCGCAATCCTAGACGGTGCACAAGTAGGTAGCTACCTGCACGGTGCGCGTATCGGTGTTTTGGTTGCGGCTGAAGGCGCTGATGAAGAGCTGCTAAAACACATTGCTATGCACATTGCTGCAAGCAAGCCTGAATATGTTACTCCAGACGATGTACCAGCGGACGTTGTTGCTCACGAGCACCAAATCCAATTAGACATCGCTATGCAGTCAGGTAAACCACGTGAAATCGCAGAGAAAATGGTTACTGGCCGTATGAACAAATTTACTGGCGAAATCTCTCTGACTGGCCAGCCTTTCGTGATGGATCCAAGCAAATCTGTTGGTGATCTGCTGAAAGAGAAAAATGCGAAAGTCACTAACTTTATCCGTTTCGAAGTGGGTGAAGGTATTGAGAAAGTTGAAACTGACTTTGCAGCTGAAGTTGCTGCAATGAGCAAATAAGTCGTCAGTTTTACAAGGAGCCGCCGATTGGCGGCTCTGTTTTAATATACATTGTAGTAATACAACGAATTCAATAATTAAGGTACGTAGAATCCACCTTTAAGTATTCTGCGTGTGTTACCCCAATAAATTATCTGTGTAGGACAGAACACCATGGCAACCAATGCAAAACCCGTTTATCAGCGTATCCTGCTTAAGCTCAGTGGCGAAGCCTTACAAGGCGCAGAAGGTTTTGGAATCGATGCTAGCGTTTTAGATCGTATGGCTCAGGAAATCAAAGAACTTATAGAGCTGGGTGTACAGGTCGGTGTCGTTATTGGCGGTGGTAACCTGTTTCGTGGTGCTGGTTTGGCACAGGCGGGGATGAACCGTGTGGTCGGTGACCATATGGGAATGCTAGCCACTGTGATGAACGGGCTAGCGATGCGTGATGCATTGCATCGTGCTTACGTGAATGCAAGACTGATGTCTGCTATTCCTCTTAACGGCGTGTGTGATAACTATAGCTGGGCTGAAGCTATCAGTCTGTTACGCCATGGTCGTGTTGTGATTTTTTCTGCTGGAACAGGTAACCCATTCTTTACAACTGACTCTGCCGCGTGTTTACGTGGTATTGAGATTGAAGCGGATGTTGTATTGAAAGCAACAAAAGTTGATGGTGTTTATTCAGCGGATCCTGCAAAGAACCCAGATGCCGTACTTTATGAAACGCTGACTTATCAAGAGGTGCTTGAGCGTGAATTGAAAGTGATGGATTTGGCAGCGTTTACGTTAGCACGTGATCATAACTTGCCTATTCGTGTTTTCAATATGAATAAACCTGGCGCTCTACGTCGTGTTGTAATGGGTGAAAATGAAGGAACTCTGATTTCTCACAATTAATACTCAGAGACATCAACCGCGTTTAACTGTATTATCTAATATAAGTTCAGACAATTTAAGCGAGGCTGCATTGCGGCCTTTAATAACCAGTTCTTAAGGGTTGAAAACGTGATTAATGAAATCAAAAAAGATGCTCAAGACCGTATGGAAAAGAGTGTTGAAGCACTAAAAAACCAAATCAGTAAAGTTCGTACAGGCCGTGCGTCACCAAGCCTACTTGATGGCATCATGGTTGACTATTATGGCGCCGCAACGCCTTTGCGCCAACTTGCTAACGTAACTGTTGAAGATGCGCGTACTTTAGCGATTTCAGTCTTTGATCGCTCAATGTCTCCCGCGATTGAAAAAGCGATTATGGCGTCTGATTTAGGTTTAAACCCATCTTCTGCCGGTACTGTTATCCGTGTTCCACTTCCTCCACTGACAGAAGAGCGCCGTAAAGACCTGATCAAAGTTGTTAGAGCGGAAGCTGAGCAAGGTCGTGTTGCTGTTCGTAACATTCGTCGTGATGCGAACGATAAAATTAAAGCCCTGCTGAAAGATAAAGAGATCAGTGAAGACGAAGAACGTCGTTCACAAGATGACATCCAAAAACTGACTGATGGCTACATTAAGAAAGTTGATGAAGCATTAGCGCAGAAAGAAGCTGAATTGATGGAATTCTAATCTATCAAGTAGCGAATAAAGCCATCTAGAGGGAAATCTCTGATGGCTTTATTCATTCATATCTAATAAAAATCCTTTCTTCCCTTTCAAGCTGATATAATCTCAGTATTGAGTAAATACAGAGCATCCGCATAATGAAACGTCTTACTATTCTAGGATCAACAGGTTCAATTGGTAAAAGCACACTTTCTGTTGTCAGAAATAACCGTGATAAATTTCAAATTGTCGCTTTAGTTGCTGGTCGCAATGTGGCGGAATTAGCAAACCAATGCCTTGAATTTCAACCTCAATACGCCTCTATGGCTGATGAATCTTCTGCTCAAGCATTACGGGCAATTTTGTCTGAAAATAATTGCAAAACAGAAGTTTTATCAGGAACAGATGCTGCCATTCAACTTGCAGGCTTGGATGACGCGGACCAAGTGATGTCCGCTATTACTGGTGTTGCTGGACTACTTCCTACCTTAGCCGCAATCCGCAAGGGCAAACGAATTTTATTAGCGAATAAAGAATCGCTGATCACGAGCGGTCGTCTATTCTTTAATGCGATTCGTGAGCACGGTGCGACAGTCTTTCCTATCGATAGCGAACATAATGCGATTTTCCAAAGTTTACCTGAAAACATTCAACTCAACTTGGGTTTTGCCGATTTATCGGCCTCGGGAATTTCAAGCATTATTTTGACAGGTTCTGGTGGTCCTTTTAGGGATACTCCGTTGTCGCACCTAGATAATGTGACGCCGGACGAAGCATGCAACCATCCAAATTGGTCTATGGGGCGTAAAATTTCTGTTGATTCAGCGACGATGATGAATAAGGGGCTTGAATATATTGAGGCTTGTTATTTCTTTAATGCCAATCAACAACAAATGGAAGTGATTATTCACCCTCAATCCGTTATCCATTCTATGGTGCGTTATCGTGATGGTAGCGTGATAGCTCAGCTAGGTACGCCTGATATGTGCACCCCAATTTCATACAGCATGGCTTATCCGCAGCGTATTTCTTCTGGTGTCGAACCGTTAGATTTTACAAAATTGTCATCATTAACCTTTGTACAGCCAGATTATCAACGTTACCCTTGTTTAAAATTGGCTATCGATGCCTGCCATGCTGGGCAAGCAGCCACAACTATTCTAAATGGCGCTAATGAAATCGCTGTCGCTGCATTCTTGGACGGTAAAATACGCTTTACAGATATTGCAAAAATTAACCTAAGTACATTAGAAAAATTGCATTTATCTGAACCAGTTTCGATTGATGAGGTCTTAGACATCGACAATCAAGCTCGTCGAGAAGCTGCACAACTAATCAAACATACATTTTCAGTCTAGTATGTGATTTATTTAGTTGCTGATAAGTATAATAAGTCTTTAATATGTGACGCTTATAAGAACGAAAGATAATATCAGTATTTAGCGGAGAATTAAGGATGTGTCTTATCAGCAAACTCAACAATAGCGGTTATGATAATGCTGAATTCTCGACGCTATGCATACAAGGATTACTATTTAATGAACTCTAGTGGTGAAAATCTCTCTCATTCAGCCTTGCCAAAACATGTTGCGATTATCATGGATGGCAATGGGCGTTGGGCAAAGCAGAGAGGAAAACTAAGAATAACAGGGCACAAGGCTGGCGTTGAGTCTGTGCGTAATGCAGTACGTTTTGCAGTAAAAAATAAGATTAGCTCACTGACGCTGTATGCATTTAGTAGTGAAAACTGGAGAAGACCAGAAAAAGAAGTCAGTTCACTGATGGAGCTATTTGTTTTTGCGTTAGATAATGAAGTCAAGAATCTACATAAAAATAATGTGAAATTATTGGTTATTGGTGATATTAGTCGATTTAGTGAGCGTCTTCAAAAACGTATTCAAAAAGCAGAAAAATTAACTGCAAATAACACGGGCTTAAAACTCAATATTGCGGCGAATTATGGTGGTCGTTGGGATATTGCTAATAGTATGAAGCAAATCTTTGCGCGCGTACAAAGTGGGCAACTTTCTCTTGACGATATCAATGAAAATACCATTGACCATTATGTTTGTATGCATGATCAAGAAAATGTTGATTTGGTTATCAGAACTGGTGGAGAACACCGTATCAGTAACTTTTTATTATGGCAGGTTGCTTATGCGGAATTCTATTTCACCAATGTACTGTGGCCAGATTTTGATGAAATGGTGTTTCAGAATGCAATTGATGCTTTTAGTCAACGCGAGCGGCGTTATGGTGGAGCTGAGTCTGATGATGAGCTCGTTAAATAAAAGGGGTAAATTGTGCTGAAATATCGTTTAATGACAGCGATTGTATTAATACCGCTGGTTATTGCTGCGCTTTTTTTGCTTTCACCTGCCGCTTTTGGTTATGTGGTGATTGCCGTATGTGCTTTAGGGGCTTGGGAATGGGCGCAATTTGCAGGTTGGCACACACAAGCTAAGCGAATTGGTCTTGCGGTGGTTTTTGCCGTCATACTGCTAGCCATGCAGTTCTCTTTTGCTGATATCACAACGTTAAAGAATGAGCCGCTTATTTTATATGGTTTATGGGCCGGTCTTATTTGGTGGATAGTGGCAATTTTACTTGTGATTACTTTCCCAGCATCGGCAAAAGCATGGGGGCAATCGGCGTTAGTACGTGTACTGTTTGGGCTGTTAACTATCATTCCTTTTTATTGCGGTATGATGGTGCTTCGAACCATTGGTTACCATAGTGACACCTTTTTTGGTGCTTGGTGGTTGCTATATGTTATGTTGCTGGTGTGGGGTGCTGATTCAGGTGCTTATGCCTTTGGTCGTACAATGGGGCGCCATAAGATGGCACCTAAGGTTTCCCCCGGTAAAACCTGGGAAGGCCTTGTTGGTGGGTTGATCACCGCAGGTATTATTTCTTGGCTATTTAGTTCATTTGCGCCAATCCCAGTAATGCCTGATTATTTGCTGGTTACATCAATTATTGTTGTTGTAGTATCTGTGTTCGGTGATTTGACGGAAAGTATGTTTAAACGCCAGTCAGGAATTAAAGACAGTAGCCATTTAATTCCTGGTCACGGTGGAATTCTTGATCGAATTGACAGTCTAACAGCGGCAATACCTGTATTTGCAGGGTTAAATTTGTTAGTTTTTAACGGGTTCGGTCTCTAGGATAAGACATGGGATTTTTTTGGAGTCTAGCGGCATTTATCATCGCCATTGGGGTGTTAATTACCGTACATGAATTTGGTCACTTTTGGGTTGCACGTCGCTGCGGTGTTTATGTAGAACGTTTTTCTATCGGCTTTGGGAAAACGTTATGGCGCAAGGTGGATCGACAAGGAACCGAATTTGTTATTGCCCTGATCCCGCTAGGCGGTTATGTCAAAATGCTTGATGAGCGCGTCGGTGATGTGTCACCTGAACGCCGTCATTTAGCGTTTAACAATAAAACGGTTGGTCAGAGAGCCGCCATCATTAGTGCTGGCCCAATTGCGAACTTTTTACTTGCAATTGTTGTCTACTGGGTGGTGTTCATGATGGGGATTCCATCAGTACGCCCTGTGATTGAAGATGTGAAACCTGGCTCCGTTGCCGCTAGTGCAAATATTTTGCCGGGAATGGAACTAAAATCGATTGATGGTATCGAAACGCCTGACTGGAATTCAATTCGATTAGCCTTAGTTGGCAAAATTGGCGACAGTGAACTCACTGTGTCCGTATTGCCTCAAGGGTTTAGTGAACCAGTGACTAAAACGGTAGATTTAACCGCATGGCAATTTGATCCTGAAAAGCAAGATCCCGTTCTTTCCATGGGAATTATGCCGGTTTCCGCTAGAATTGATCCTGTGATATCGAAAGTTTCACCGGGTTTAGCTGGTGAGCGAGCAGGTTTGCAACCCGGAGATAGAATTGTTAGCGTAAATGGCGAAACATTAGATTTGTGGAATCCGGTAACTCGGTTGATTCGTAATAGTCCGAATCAACCGTTGAAGTTAGCTGTTGAAAGAAATAATCAGATCATCTCACTCACATTGACGCCTGATAGTCAAAATGGAAAGGGTGGCGAGCAAATTGGATTTGCGGGAGTTGAACTTTCAGTGTTACCGTTAGCAGATGAATATAGAATGGTACAGCAATATGGGCCATTTTCTGCCATCTATCAAGCTAGCGATAAAACGTGGCAGTTGATGAAACTGACCGTGAATATGATGGGCAAACTCGTTGTTGGGGATGTCAAACTTAACAACTTGAGTGGACCGATATCTATTGCGAAAGGTGCAGGGGTATCGGCAGAGTCAGGCTTGGTATATTATTTGATGTTCATTGCGCTGATAAGCGTAAACTTGGGCATTATCAATTTGTTTCCATTGCCTGTATTAGATGGGGGGCACTTGCTCTTCCTGTTAATTGAGAAAATTAAAGGAAGTCCAGTGTCTGAGCGAGTACAAGACTTTAGTTATCGGATAGGTGCAATGGCATTGATTCTGTTAATGGGACTTGCACTTTTTAATGATTTCTCTCGCTTCTAACAAGTAAGCTGGGGACCAGTAAGGAATACGCATAACAACGATGGCGATGAAAAAGTTGCTCATAGCGTCGCTGCTATTTGGCAGCGCGACTGCATACGGTTCAGACGGATTCGTAGTTAAGGACATTCGTTTCGAAGGTCTACAACGCGTCGCCGTTGGTGCAGCATTATTGAACATGCCTGTCAGGGTAGGTGACTCGATTGATAACGAAGATATTAGCCGTTCAATTCGATCTCTATTCTCTACTGGCAACTTCGAAGATGTTAGGGTCCTGCGTGATGGAAACACGCTGATCGTTCAAGTTAAAGAGCGACCAACCATCGCGAGTATCACTTTTACAGGCAATAAATCTGTTAAAGATGATATGCTCAAACAAAACTTGGAAGCATCAAACATTCGTGTTGGTGAGGCTTTGGACCGCACGAAAATAGCGAATATCGAGAAAGGTCTGGAAGACTTTTACTATAGTGTTGGTAAATACAATGCGACAGTAAAAGCAGTGGCTACGCCACTGCCTCGTAACCGTGTAGATTTAAAATTTGTGTTCTCTGAGGGCGTGTCTGCAAAAATTCAGCAGATTAACGTCGTAGGAAACAAAAATTACACGACGGCTGAATTGGTTAATAAATTCCAATTGCGTGATGATGTGCCATGGTGGAACCTAGCGGCAGACCAAAAATATCAAAAACAAAAACTGGCTGGTGATTTAGAAACTCTTCGTAGCTTCTATCTTGACCGTGGCTATGCGCGTTTCAATATTGATTCCACTCAAGTCAGTTTGACGCCAGACAAAAAAGATATCTACATTACAATTAATGTCACTGAAGGCGATCAATATAAGATCTCTGGTGTGGAAATTAATGGTAATACCGCAGATCATCTGACTGAAATTCAAGAACTCATTACGATCACCCCAGGCGAGCTGTATAACGGCACGCAGGTGACGAGTATGGAAAACAAAATCAAGGATCTTCTTGGTCGTTATGGTTATGCCTATCCTCGTGTAATGACACAACCTGAAATTAATGATGAAGATAAAACGGTCAAACTGCATGTCAATATCGATGCAGGTAACCGCTTCTATGTTCGTCAAATCCGTTTCCAAGGTAATGACACAAGTAAAGACTCGGTCCTCCGTCGTGAAATGCGCCAGATGGAAGGGGCTTGGCTTGGTAATGATTTAGTCGAATTAGGCAAAGAGCGTCTTAACCGTACGGGTTTCTTTGAAACTGTTGATGTCGAAACGCAACGTGTACCGGGTAGCCCTGACCAAGTCGATGTGGTCTACAAAGTTAAAGAGCGTAATACAGGCTCCATGAACTTTGGTGTCGGTTTCGGTACTGAAAGTGGCGTGAGTTTCCAAGTCGGTGTAAGTCAAGACAACTGGTTAGGAACCGGTAATGCGGTTGGGATCAACGCAAGTAAAAACGATTACTCAACCAACGTTGAAATGTCGTTTACGGATCCTTACTTCACCGTTAATGGTGTGAGCTTAGGCGGGCGTGTTTTCTATAATGATTTCCGTGCGAAAGATGCTGACTTGTCTGGCTATACCAATAAAACCTATGGTTTAGATACGTTCTTAAGCTTCCCATTCAACGAGAATAACTCATTCCGTGTTGGTGCAGGTTACGTTCATAACTCATTGTCTGATATGCGTCCGCAAGCAGCAATGTGGGATTACCTCTATTCTATGGGCGATAAGCCTCCAATTAATGATGATGGTCGCAATAAAGAGAAATTTAATGCGGATGACTTCACCGTTAATTTAGGTTGGACTTATAATTCCTTGAACCGTGGTTTCTTCCCGACATCGGGTAATAAAACCAGTGTTTCAGGTAAAATCACCGTTCCAGGCTCTGATAACGAGTACTACAAACTGCGTTTTGATACAGCACAGTACTACCCAATCAATGAAGATGAGACTTGGGTTATCTTAGGTCGTGCACAAGCAGGTTACGGGGATGGTCTTGGCAGCAAGCAAATGCCATTCTATGAAAACTTCTATGCTGGTGGTTCAAGTACGCTGCGTGGTTTCCGTTCTAACAATATCGGGCCAAAAGCGGTTTATCTGAAAAATGTTAATGGTAAAGGTGAGCCTGAACCGGGTAGCCCATCAAGCGATGCGGTAGGTGGTAATGCGATGTATGCGGCGTCCTTTGAGCTGATTACACCAACTCCATTTATCGATGAGAAATACTCAAATACAGTTCGTACATCGTTATTTGTTGATGCGGGTACAGTATGGGATACCAACTGGAACAGTATCAATGCAGATTGGCGTAAAGGCATGCCAGATTATGGTAAAGCAACAAACGTCCGTGTTTCTACGGGGGTTGCTCTACAGTGGATGTCACCGCTTGGGCCTCTGGTCTTCTCCTATGCGCAACCTATTAAGGATTACGAAGGGGATAAATCAGAACAGTTCCAATTTAATATTGGTAGAACATGGTAATCTAGAACGTCTCTATCTAAGGAAAGCCCTTGCATATATTGTGAGGGTGACCAAAATTTCCAGCCATAAATATGGGTTAAGGAGTTTCGTGTGAAAAAATTGTTGTGTGCGGCGGGTGTCACTCTGGCTTTGGCTATGTCAGCAGGTGCTTATGCAGATAAAATTGCAGTCGTGAACGTTGGCGAAATTTTCCAAAAAATGCCAGCGCGCGAAGCTGTAGCTAAACAGCTTGAAAGTGAATTCAAAAGCCGTGCGACAGAGTTGCAAAATTTAGAAAAAGACCTTCAATCACGCGTAGAAAAATTACGTCGTGATGGTGCAACAATGAAGCAAAGCGAACGTGAAAAACAAGAAAAAGAGCTGATGGCTAAACGTGATCAGTTCGCAGAAAAAGCGCAAAAATTTGAAGAAGACAACCGTCGTCGTCAAATGGAAGAGCGTAACAAAATCCTAAGTCGTATTCAGGATTCTATTAAATCTGTTGCAGCCAAAGAAGGTTATGATGTGGTTATCGATGCAAATGCTGTTGCATATGCCAAAGATAGCGTAGACATCACGAGTAAGGTTCAAAAACAGGTTAAATAATAGATGTCCTCAATTCGATTGGCTGACCTCGCTCAGCAGTTGAATGCACAGTTACACGGTGATGGCGATATCGTCATCACCGGTATTGCACCGATGTATTCAGCAAATAATCAGCAAATTACATTCCTATCAGATAGTCGCTACAGCGACAAACTCGCTGAGTGTCAGGCTGCCGCTGTGGTATTAACAGCGAAAGATCTTGATGCTTGTAAAGTGGCGGCGCTGGTAGTCGATAACCCTTATCTTGCCTATGCTCGCATGGCACAAATCATGGATACAACGCCAAGCCCAGCAGAGAATATCCATTCGTCAGCCGTTATCGATGAAGGGGCGAAGTTAGGAAACAACGTGGCGATTGGGGCGAATGCCGTGATTGAAAGCGGCGTTGTGTTAGGCGATAACGTTGTTATTGGCGCAGGTTGTTTTGTTGGTAAAAATACTCGTATCGGGGCTGGTACGCGTTTATGGGCGAATGTTAGCGTTTACCATAATGTTGAAATTGGTGAACACTGCTTGATCCAATCAGGAGCTGTTATCGGTTCTGATGGTTTTGGCTACGCGAATGATCGTGGCAATTGGGTCAAAATTCCTCAGCTAGGCACAGTTATTATTGGCGATCGCGTAGAAATTGGCGCTTGTACAACAATTGATCGTGGTGCGCTAGATAATACAGTTATTGGTAATGGTGTTATTATTGATAACCAATGTCAGATAGCACACAACGTAACCATCGGTGATAATACCGCCGTAGCAGGTGGCGTTATCATGGCGGGTAGCTTGAAAATTGGTCGCTACTGCATGATTGGTGGTGCGAGTGTTATTAACGGTCACATGGAAATTTGCGATAAGGTGACTGTCACAGGGATGGGAATGGTTATGAGACCAATCACTGAACCTGGTGTATACTCTTCTGGTATTCCTTTACAGCCTAATAAAGTTTGGCGTAAAACAGCAGCTTTGGTTTTGAATATCAATGAGATGAATAAGCGCTTAAAAGCTGTTGAGCGTGAATTAGATAGTCAAACTCAAAAAAATCAGTAATCATTTCGTAATTCAGGTTAAAATAATCGACTGAGTTACGTTTTTCCGGCCTGCCAGTTAACCTAACTTTATGGTTAAAGCAGGCCGATTCGTTAATTAAATTGTATTAATAGACAGGAAGAGTATTTCGATGAGTGATAATCATACTCTGAATATTGAAGAGATTTTAGAATTACTTCCACACCGTTACCCATTCCTTTTGGTTGACCGTGTACTGGATTTTGAAAAAGGAAAATCTCTGCGCGCAGTAAAAAATGTGTCATTCAATGAACCCTTTTTCCAAGGCCACTTTCCGGGCAAACCTATTTTTCCAGGTGTGTTGATCCTAGAAGCAATGGCTCAAGCAACAGGTATCCTAGCATTTAAGAGCGTTGGTAAACTAGAACCGGGTGAATTGTACTATTTTGCAGCGATTGATAATGCTCGTTTCAAGCGCCCAGTGTTGCCGGGAGATCAGATGATCCTCGAAGTCGAGTTTATTAAAGAACGTCGCGGTGTTGCACGTTTTAAAGGTGTTGCAAAAGTTGATGGAGAAGTGGCCTGCGAAGCTGAAATGATGTGCGCCCGTCGCCGTGAGGTCTGATATGATTGATAAAACAGCCTGTATTCATCCCTCATCGATTGTCGAAGATGGAGCTATTATTGGTGCCAATGTTCGTATTGGCCCTTTTTGTTATATTGGTGCTAACGTTGAAATCGGCGAAGGCACTGAGCTCAAATCGCACATTGTTGTTAATGGCCACACCAAAATTGGCCGTGACAATGTGATCTTCCAGTTCGCATCGATTGGTGAAATCAACCAAGACCTGAAATACCAAGGTGAACCAACACGAGTCGAGATCGGTGACAGAAACCGTATAAGAGAAAGTGTCACTATCCATCGCGGAACGATCCAAGGCGGTAGTTTAACCAAAGTGGGTGACGATAACCTATTTATGGTGAATGTGCATATTGCCCACGATTGTATTATTGGTAACCGCTGCATCATTGCAAACAACGGTACACTGGGTGGTCATGTTATTTTAGGTGACTTCGCAATTATTGGCGGAATGACTGCCGTTCATCAATTTTGCCAAATTGGTGCACATGTTATGGTTGGCGGTTGTTCAGGTGTGGCGCAAGATGTTCCACCTTACGTCATTGCGCAAGGTAACCATGCAACGCCTTATGGCCTGAATATTGAAGGCTTGAAGCGTCGCGGTTTTGATAAAGAGTCTCTACATGCGATTCGTAATGCTTACAAAGTCCTTTATCGTTCAGGTAAATCACTAGAGGAAGCACGTAGCGAAATCGCTCAACTTGCACAAGCTAACCCGCATGTGAAAGTGTTCAGTGAGTTCCTTGAGAACTCCGCAGAGTCTAATCGTGGTATTATTCGTTAGTCGGTAGTTAAGATAACGAAGTCAGGGCCTTTATTAAGGAGATCATTTTGGCGAATCATCACCGCCCACTTACTATTGGCCTTGTTGCTGGGGAAACATCCGGCGATATACTCGGCGCAGGGCTTATCCGAGCACTCAAAGCACAAGTACCTGATGCACGTTTTGTAGGTGTCGCAGGGCCTTTAATGCAAGCAGAAGGCTGTGAAGCTTGGTATGAGATGGAAGAGTTAGCGGTAATGGGGATTGTTGAAGTGCTTGGCAGGCTTCCTCGATTACTCGCTATTCGCAAAGATCTTACCGAACGCTTTACACAATTACAGCCAGATATCTTTGTTGGTATTGATGCGCCTGATTTTAATATCACCCTTGAAGGGAAGTTAAAATCAAAAGGTATTAAAACCATTCATTACGTCAGCCCTTCTGTGTGGGCATGGCGGCAGAAACGCGTCTTCAAAATTGGTCGAGCAACAAATTTAGTGCTTGCCTTTTTGCCGTTTGAAAAAGCCTTCTATGATCGTTTTAATGTTCCGTGTCGCTTTATTGGGCACACAATGGCAGATGCTATCCCGCTTCATGTCGATAAAACAGCGGCAAGGCAACGCATTGGTATACCTGAAGAAGGGAAGTGTTTAGCCCTCTTACCGGGCAGCCGTCACTCAGAAGTTGAAATGCTAAGTGCTGATTTTTTGAAAACAGCGAAAATTTTACAACAGCATTTTACGGATCTTCACATTGTCGTGCCTTTGGTCAACCAAAAACGGCGTGAACAGTTTGAAGCGATCCGTCAACAAGTCGCTCCTGAGCTAGCTGTCCATATGTTAGATGGCCAAGGCAGAGATGCGATGATCGCGGCGGATGCGACGTTGCTCGCATCGGGAACGGCGGCTCTTGAATGTATGCTAGCGAAATGTCCAATGGTAGTGGGTTATCGTATGAAACCATTTACTTTTTGGTTGGCAAAACGTTTAGTAAAGACACCCTATGTTTCATTGCCTAATTTGTTAGCTGAAAAAGAGATAGTCAAAGAGTTACTACAGGAAGAGTGCCAACCTGAAAAGTTAGCTCAGCAGCTAATTCCCTTACTGGAAGGCGGCGAACAGGTAGAACAATTAAAAGCAACATTTTTACAGCTCCATCAATTGATCCGCTGTGATGCAGATAAACAAGCGGCTGAAGCTGTATTGGATTTGGTTCGAAATTAATGGATTTTATATACCCAAAAGCCAACTTAATTGCTGGCGTAGATGAAGTTGGGCGCGGCCCCCTTGTTGGTGCGGTGGTGACCGCCGCTGTAATATTGGATCCTAAAAATCCAATCATTGGCTTGACTGACTCAAAAAAACTCACCGAGAAAAAACGCGAAAAACTCTTTGTTGAGATCCAAGAAAAAGCCTTGTGCTGGTGTATTGGGCGAGCCGAACCTGAAGAAATTGATGAAATCAATATCCTGCATGCCACCATGCTTGCGATGCAACGTGCTGTTGCTGGTTTAAGCATAACACCTGATTTTGTTTTAGTGGATGGTAACCGTTGCCCAACCTTATCAATGCCTTCACAAGCGGTGATTAAAGGTGATAGTTTAGTGCAGGAAATAAGCGCGGCATCAATTTTAGCCAAAGTGGTTAGAGACCGAGAAATGGTTGAGCTAGATAAAGCTTATCCAGAATATGGTTTTGCAAAACATAAGGGCTATCCGACGGCTTATCATTTAGAAAAACTGGCACAGTTTGGCGCAACAAAATTTCATCGCAAGAGTTTTGCTCCTGTGCGCCGTGCATTAGAAGCGAAAGATTGAGTATAAATTAGATGGCTGAACCTCGTTTTATTCACTTACGCGTTCACAGCGACTATTCAATGATTGATGGTCTGGCAAAAACCGGCCCATTAGTTAAAAAAGTGGCAGCAATGGGCATGCCAGCATTTGCGATCACTGATTTCACTAACTTATGTGGTTTGGTGAAGTTCTATGGGGCAGCGCACGGTGCTGGTATTAAACCTATTATTGGCGCTGACTTTTTTGTTGAAAGCGAGCAATTGGGTGATGAGATTGCTCACTTAACCGTACTAGCTCGTAATAACGAAGGCTACCAAAACCTGACACTGTTGATCTCAGAAGCCTACCAAAAAGGCTATGGGGCAATAGGGCCAACGATCCATCGCGATTGGCTTGTTAAGCATAAAGAAGGTTTGATACTGCTTTCAGGTGGCCGCCAAGGGGATGTAGGGCAATTTTTATTGCGCGGTAATCAAGCTCTCGTTGATGAATGCTTGGCATTTTACGAAACCCACTTTCCCGGTTGCTACTATTTAGAACTCATTCGTACAGGAAGGCCTGACGAAGAGAGTTATTTACATGCGGCGGTAGAGCTTGCAACGCAGCGTGGTTTACCTGTTGTTGCGACTAATGATGTACGTTTTATTGAAAGTAGCGACTTTGATGCGCATGAAATACGTGTCGCTATCCATGATGGTTTTACCTTATCTGATCCTAAAAGGCCTAAAAAATATAGCCCTCAGCAATATTTACGATCTGAAGAAGAGATGTGTGAGCTGTTTGCCGACATCCCTGAAGCACTTGAAAATAGTGTAGAGATTGCTAAGCGTTGTAACGTAACCATTCGTCTTGGTGAGTACTTCCTTCCCCAATTCCCAACAGGGGATATGAAAACGGAAGACTTTTTGGTTATGCGGTCAAAAGAGGGATTAGAGGAGCGCCTGAAGTTCCTTTTTCCTGATGAGAAAGTGAGAGCCGAAAGACGTCCTGAATATGATGAACGGCTAGAAGTCGAGCTAAACGTTATTAACCAAATGGGGTTCCCTGGTTATTTCTTGATCGTGATGGAGTTTATTCAATGGTCAAAAGATAACGGTGTACCAGTAGGGCCTGGTCGTGGCTCCGGTGCAGGCTCTTTGGTTGCCTACGCTCTAAAAATTACGGACTTAGATCCGTTAGAGTTCGATCTCCTTTTTGAACGTTTCTTAAACCCGGAACGGGTTTCTATGCCTGACTTTGACGTTGACTTCTGTATGGAAAAACGCGATCAAGTGATTGATCACGTTGCTCAAATGTATGGACGAGATGCGGTTTCACAGATCATCACGTTCGGTACGATGGCGGCGAAGGCGGTTATCCGCGACGTAGGCCGTGTATTAGGCCACCCATACGGTTTTGTCGATCGGATCTCGAAACTGGTTCCCCCTGATCCGGGAATGACATTAGAGAAAGCATTTGAGGCCGAGCCGCAACTGCCTGAAATTTACGAAGCCGATGAAGAGGTGAAAGCGCTCATCGATATGGCGCGTAAACTTGAAGGGGTCACACGTAACGCAGGGAAACATGCTGGGGGCGTGGTTATTGCGCCTACCAAAATTACCGATTTTGCCCCTCTGTATTGCGATGCGGAAGGGAATAACCCAGTCACCCAATTTGATAAAAACGACGTTGAATATGCGGGATTGGTGAAGTTCGACTTTTTGGGATTACGTACGCTCACGATCATTAACTGGGCGTTAGAGATGATCAACGCAAGGCGGGCTAAGAAAAACCTTGAGCCAGTGGATATTGCGGCAATACCATTGGATGATCAAAAAAGTTTCGACATGTTGCAGCGTTCAGAAACAACGGCGGTATTCCAGCTTGAATCCCGAGGGATGAAGGATTTGATCAAGCGCCTGCGTCCTGACTGCTTTGAAGATATGATTGCATTGGTGGCACTGTTTCGCCCTGGTCCATTGCAATCAGGGATGGTGGATAACTTTATCGACCGTAAGCATGGGCGTGAAGAGATTTCATACCCTGATGTGCAGTGGCAACATGAATCATTAAAACCTGTTCTAGAGCCGACGTATGGCATTATCTTATACCAAGAACAGGTGATGCAGATTGCACAGGTACTCGCTGGTTATACTCTCGGCGGCGCGGATATGTTACGTCGTGCGATGGGGAAAAAGAAACCGGAGGAGATGGCAAAACAGCGTTCCGTCTTTGAGGAAGGAGCCATCAAAAACGGTATCGATGGTGAGCTATCGATGAAAATCTTTGACTTGGTAGAAAAATTTGCCGGTTACGGATTTAACAAATCTCACTCCGCCGCTTATGCGCTCGTTTCATACCAGACATTATGGCTTAAAGCGCATTATCCGGCTGAATTTATGGCGGCTGTTATGACCGCGGATATGGATAACACCGAGAAAGTCGTCGGCCTCGTCGATGAATGTTGGCGAATGGGGTTAAAAGTATTACCTCCTGATATTAATAGTGGGCTATATCATTTTCACGTTAACGATGAAGGTGAAATTGTTTACGGTATCGGTGCGATTAAAGGTGTCGGTGAAGGCCCAATTGAGGCGATTATAGAAGCTCGCCAAAAAGGTGGCATCTTTAAGGAAATTTTTGATCTTTGTGCGCGTGTTGATCTTAAAAAAATTAATCGTCGCGTCATGGAAAAACTGATCATGGCGGGGGCGTTCGATCATTTAGGGCCTCACCGCGCAGCCTTAATGTCTTCACTGGAAGATGCGCTGAAAGCGGCGGATCAGCACGCCAAAGCAGAGGCTATAGGGCAAACTGATATGTTTGGTGTGCTTGCAGAAGCCCCTGAACAAGTGGAAAGCTCATACGCGAGCGTACCAAAATGGCCAGATCAAGTTGTTTTGGACGGTGAAAGGGAAACGCTGGGTCTTTATTTGACAGGGCACCCGATAACGCGTTATTTAAATGAAATAGAGCGTTATACTAATGGTCTGAGATTGAAAGATGTGAACCCTACCCCTCGTGGTCAGGTGACAACTGTGGTAGGTTTAGTACTTTCAGCCAAAGTTATTACTACCAAGCGTGGCAATCGAATTGGTATTTGTACGCTTGATGATCGTTCCGGTCGTCTGGATATTATGTTATTTTCAGATGCACTAGATAAATACCAGCACTTGCTGGAAAAAGACAGTATCCTGATTGCCACCGGTCAGGTCAGCTTTGATGATTTCAACGGTGGTAATAAAATGACAGTGCGGGAGTTAATGGATATTAGTGAAGCAAGGGAAAAATATGCGCGAGGACTTGCAATTTCACTGTCAGACAAACAAATTAATGATCAGTTACTGAACCGACTTCGCAGCACTCTTGAACCCCATCGTTCAGGAACGATTCCGGTTCATTTGTATTATCAGAAGGATGATGCCAGAGCAAAGCTTAAGTTTGGTGTTGTTTGGCGCGTAACACCCGTTGATGACCTTCTGAATTCTCTGCGAACTCTGCTGGGTAATGAGCAGGTAGAATTAGAATTTGACTAAAATAGGAATATTATGAGTCTGGATTTTCTTGATTTTGAACAGCCAATTGCTGAATTGGAAGCGAAAATTGATTCGCTGACTGCAGTTAGCCGTCAAGACAACAATTTAGAAGTCAACCTAGATGACGAGGTTGCTCGTTTACGTGAAAAAAGTGTTGAACTGACGCGTAAGATTTTCTCTGATCTGGGTGCATGGCAAATTGCTAAACTTGCTCGTCATCCACGCCGTCCTTATACATTAGATTATATTTCTCGTATATTTACTGACTTCCAAGAACTCGCTGGTGATCGTGCTTATGCCGATGATAAAGCTATTGTTGGCGGTATTGCACGTTTGGACGGTCGTCCTGTTATGGTTATTGGCCATCAAAAAGGGCGTGAGACAAAAGAAAAAATTCGCCGTAACTTTGGTATGCCAGCACCAGAAGGCTATCGTAAGGCATTACGCTTGATGGAAATGGCCGATCGTTTCAACTTACCTATTATTACCTTTATTGATACTCCGGGGGCTTACCCAGGTGTTGGCGCGGAAGAGCGTGGTCAGTCGGAAGCCATTGCACGTAACTTGCGTGAAATGTCTCGCTTATCAGTGCCAGTTATCTGTACCGTTATTGGTGAAGGTGGGTCTGGTGGCGCGCTGGCTATCGGCGTAGGTGATAAAGTGAATATGCTGCAATACAGCACCTATTCCGTTATCTCTCCAGAAGGTTGTGCATCTATTCTGTGGAAAAGCGCTGATAAAGCGCCATTAGCGGCAGAAGCAATGGGGATCACCGCATCTCGTCTTAAAGAGTTGAAACTTATTGATAATGTGGTCACTGAGCCGTTAGGTGGCGCACACCGCAGTTACGATGAAGTTGCGGCGTCTTTAAAAGCACGTATCGTCGAAGATTTAGACGAATTGCTTGAGCTAGATGAAGAAGCATTAAAAAATCGTCGCTACCAGCGTTTAATGGAATATGGCTATTGCTAATTAAGACCTATTAGCAAAGTAAAAACGGGAGTTTGGGATAGCCAGCTCCCGTTTTTTATTCGTGCATCTCGCTCTTTGAGTCGTGAAATCTAGTTAAGCTGGTGATTAATTGGTAACTTTGATAGGGTAGTTAACCACATAAGCACTTTATTGTTTTTGCTAAAATAATGAATATAGGCAGCGACGGTCGTTCCAAAGTTGATGTCACTTTTCCGATTAAAAACTGACATAAATAAGAGATAAGAATGAGGCAATATAACTACTTAATTTACGCCTTGATGTGTGTATTAATATGGAGTTTTATCCCAATTGTTTCTCGTTTTGGGCAAAATGGTTTAGATAGCTTTCAATTTTTATTTTGGTCTAATCTTATTTCAGCGATGTCAGTAATACTGGTTGCACTGATCGCGGGTTATAAGCCAACCAAATTGTTTATTCTTCCTCGTGATATCCTCCTTAAAGTCTTTGTGCTTGGTTTTTTAGATTGCTTATTTTATTTGCTTCTTTATTACGGTTACGCCATTGAAAATGGTATTGCAGTATTAGTGATCCAGTATAGTTGGCCTTTAATCATTATCTTGCTGTCGGTCTTTTTATTAAAAGATAAGCTAGCTGGCAGGCAGATTGTGGGCGTGATTATCGGGTTTATTGCAGTGATTATCACTTTTACCAAAGGGCATATTACTCAACTACAGGTTGAGGATCCGGTGGCTCTGTTATTCGTATTTAGCGGTGCATTTTGTTTCGCACTGATGTCGGTGTTCTCACGGCAATATTCGATTGACCCTTATATTAGTACAGTTTGGTTATTTATCTTTTCAACGTTAACTTCATTGGTGTTATTACTGTCATTTAGTGAACTACAATTGCCTTCCAAAGCTGCATTTTGGCCGACGGTAATCAACGGGGTACTCATTAACGGTGTATCTTACATTTTATGGTTTAAGGCGATGAATACGGGACATTCTGCAAAAATTGCCTCCATCGTATTTTTATCCCCAGTATTATCCGTACTTTGGTTGGTGGTCATTTTAAGTGATCCGTTTGAAATCGCTTATATCATCGGTGTATTGCTAGTTATCGTTTCTGGTGTGTTATGTGTTGGTCAGAAGAGAAAGCAATCATATTAGCGTAAAGAAGGGCAGATTCATGGCGCTACAGCCGCAAGCAATTATAGAGCAGGTGCTCAACAAAATAGGTCATTTTCGAAAAATACTGGTGGGATTTAGCGGGGGCGTAGATTCAACCGTATTGCTGCATGCACTTTACCAAATCAAAAAATATCAGCTTCCTTCGTTAGAGATCCGGGCTATTCACATTCATCATGGGCTTAACGTTAGGGCCGACGATTGGGAAGCTCACTGCCAACACTTGTGTGAACAGTGGCATATTCCCTTTGTCTGCACGCATGTTACAGTTGACCCTTCAAATCGTGGTATTGAAGCGGCTGCTCGTGAGGCGCGTTATCAGGCTTACCGAAACGAGTTGGCAGAGGGGGAAATCATAGCCACCGCTCAGCACCTTGATGACCAAGCAGAAACCTTTATGTTGGCATTAAAGCGTGGCAGTGGACCTGCTGGGCTTTCGTCAATGCCCGAATTGTCACCATTTTATGCAGAAAAAGGGGAAACGTGGTTACTACGTCCGTTATTAGCAATATCTCGCGGCGATCTGGAAAATTATGCACGTGAATATCCGTTAACGTGGGTCGAAGATGACAGTAATCAAGACGATCGTTATGATCGCAATTTCCTTCGGATACATATTATGCCGACTTTAACTGAGCGTTGGCCTCATTTTGCCGCCGCAGTTTCGCGTAGTGCATCCTTATGTGCTGAACAGGAATCGCTGCTTGATGAGCTATTACAAGATGCGCTGGACGAAATGATGGATTATCGCGGTGGTCTATTTATTGATAACTTGCATGATTGCAGCCCAGCGAAACGTAACGCGCTACTTAGGCGTTGGGTTGGTCTACACCGCTTGCCAATGCCACCTTACCATCAACTACAACGCATTTGGCAAGAAGTGGCGCTAGCCCGTCAGGATGCTGAGCCGATTTGTCAGTTAGGCCATGTCGATATTCGTCGATACCAAGGCGCATTATGGATTGTACGTCGTATCAACCCGTTATTAGGGCAACAATTTTGCTGGGATTATCCCCAACCTTTTATTTTGCCTGAAGGATTAGGGCGACTTGAGGTTATTGCCGATGAAGGGCAAATTCGCCCGCCTCTGCCAACAGAAAAAGTGACTGTTCGTTTTGGCTTACAAGGCACACTGAACATTGTGGGTAGGACGCATTCAAGAAGTAGCAAAAAAATCTGGCAAGAGCTTGGTATCTCTCCTTGGATGCGAGAAAGAACCCCACTAGTTTATTATGATGAACAATTAATTACCGCCATTGGGTGCTTTATCACTCCTGAAGGCCTCGTTGCAGATGAGGAAATTGGGGTTGCCTTCCATTGGGATAAGTTCGATGAATATCAAATAGAGGTGTAAATAAAATAGAGAGCCCCTTATGACAGTGACCATTCATAAGGGGCGTAGAGGGGCTCAATGGAGTATGAGCTTTAGTGAGAGCAATCGACAACGATAGTGCCGATCTCAGGATGACTGAAGGTGTTGATATGATCCAAACGAAGCTCTTTTGTTCCATCTTGAGTCTCTAAGATTAGGTACTCAACTTTTTTACGCAAGAGCAAGTCGCTGGCCTTCCCCTCAATGATTTCGCCGCCATGAAGTTTAATTTCCAGTTTCAATTGGCGTTGGCACGCGATTTCAAGATATTCGTAATCATCACAATTGATAGGTTGATATTCAGTATCTGTAGACATATTCCCTCACCACTATGTTAGTGGCGGTTATTGCCGCCTTGACTATTTTTTACCAAGCATCATGTGCTTCATAGGATAATAGCACAGTAATTTTAATAACAATAATCAGCAATAGATGAAAACGTAAATTCATGATTAACGTATGTGGTAAAAAATGAACTAATATCAGTAAAGTCCGAAATATAATAATCTCGCCATTTTTCTCTGCATAAAATGTTATGATTAGATATAGACTAAAAATATAAGAATTGAACTGTTAGGAGATAAAGGTAATGAAAAAGTCACTATTCTTAGCATTAATGGCGACCGGTGTGATGACATTAGTGGGTTGCCAAACAGCCGTTAAACAACCTAGCGTAACTTATATTGATAGAGCATATACAGGCATTTTACCGTGTGCGGATTGTTCTGGAATTGAGGCCACTCTACTGGTTAACCAAGATGGTACATACGTAGAGCAATTAGTATATTTAGGGTCTCGCGATGGTGACCAAACATTTTATGAAACGGGCACATGGGCAAAAGATGGCGATAAATTACGCATGACGAATGCAAATGGTGAGCGCGCGTACTTTGCACCATCGGCAGATGATAAATCAATGGTCTTGCTTGATCAGGAAGGCAACAAAATTCAATCACAACTGAATTATACGCTAACCCAAGTCGCACCAAGCAAAAAAACAGGTGAATACCGCTACTTTGCTGATGCAGCAACATTTACCGAATGTAAAACAGGCCGTACTTATACTGCAACAGGGATAGAGCTTGAGAAAGGTTATAGTGCAACAGGTGTGACAGGTGGAACGCCTGTTTATGCTGAAATTGAAGGTTACTATACGGTAAGGCCATCAATGGAAGACGGTAAATTTGATCCTGCGTTAGTGCAAACAGGTGATATTATGTTTGATAAATCGAGCGCATGTAAATAAATAGATTTAATCTATTATTAAAATAATAAATATCGGCTCAATTTGAGCCGATATTTTTTTTGATAAGTGGATAAAAATAGAAAATTTAAATTATTACTTAATTTATAATAATAAAAATATGATAAATTGATATTTTTTATCAATAATATATTTATATGAAATGTGAAGAACGTCATAACGATTAGTCAATCAGAAACAATTCACTATAACCCTGAAATATTCATTACAAGGGATATTACGTATAATGTCTTCAACTAAAAGCAACTCGCGAATGACGCAAGCTGAATTTAGATAACAAAAAAACGTAAAAATATCTGATGCGAGAGGTAGGTATTTTAAGTGAACGATATGATTGAGAGGATTACTGTGGAAAAGAAGCTTATTTACTTGTTTTGTTCCGCTGGGATGTCAACCTCACTACTTGTCTCTAAAATGAGGCAACAAGCTGAAAAGTATGAGGTTCCCGTTATTATAGAAGCTTTTTCTGAAACGCTTGTCCTCCAAAAAGGGAATGATGCAGATCTCGTTTTACTTGGTCCTCAAATTGCTTGGAAGCATTCCGAAATCCAGCGTTTACTGCCAACTAAAAATGTTGAAGTTATTGATTCGGTTTTATATGGAAAAGTTGATGGCTTAGGTGTTTTAAAAGCAGCGGTCGCATCAATAAAAAATAAATCACGTTAATCAATTATAGTTTGTTACAACTTCAGTTATTTATCTATTTGCTATGGTCGTCTTATGCATACAAACAAGATATGTGATTAAAGTATCTAAGGATATTCTATGGATCATATGCTCTCTTCTCTTGAAAAAGTATTGCTTCCGATCGCATTAAAATTGGGTAATCAACCTCATATCAATGCAATAAAAAATGGTTTTATTAGATTAATGCCATTAGTGTTAATTGGGGCAATGTTTGTTTTGATTAATAACGTTTTTCTGAGTTTTAATGAAGGGTCGTTTTTCTATTCATTAGGTGTTCGTCTATCACCAGAAACAATAGAGTTCATTAATAAGTTTAAAGGCATCGGCGGTAATGTATATAACGGTACATTAGGGATTATGTCTTTAATGACGCCTTTTTTTATTGCTATGGCTCTCGCTGAAGAACGCAAAGTGGACTCTATAGCGGCAGGAATTATTGCGATAGCAGCCTTTGTGGCTGTTACACCATTTGATGTGAATGGTGCCTATGCTATTGGTGCGAATTGGCTAGGTGGCGCAAATATTATTTCAGGTATTATCATTGGCTTAGTTATTGCTGAAGCTTTTACCTTTATTGTCCGCCGTAACTGGGTAATTACATTACCAGATACAGTACCGCCAGCAGTTAGCCGCTCCTTTTCTGCATTAGTGCCAGGTTTCCTGATACTATTAGTGGTAGGGATTATTGCATGGGTGCTAGCAGGGCAAGCGACTCACTTCCATCAATTTATTATGGATACGATCTCAACCCCATTAGCTTCTCTGGGAGGGGTTGTCGGTTGGGCGTATACGATTTTCACCTCACTATTATGGTTCTTTGGTATTCATGGTGCTTTGGCTCTTACAGCACTAGACTCAGGGATTATGACGCCTTGGGCGCTAGAAAATGTCGCGTTATATAATCAATATGGTTCGGTTAATGATGCGATTGAGGCGGGGCAGACATTTCATCTGTGGGCAAAACCTTTATTAGACTCCTATGTTTTCCTTGGTGGAACAGGCGCTACGCTTGGATTAATTATTGCCATATTTATAGCCTCACGGCGAGCAGATTATCGGCAGGTCGCTAAATTAGGGTTACCAGCGGGGATATTTCAAATTAATGAACCAATTATATTTGGGATCCCTGTGATCATGAACCCAATCCTTTTTATTCCATTTATCATTATTCAACCTCTGTTAGCCGCAATCACGGTGATTGCCTATTATGTAGGTATTATTCCGCCGATTACGAATATAGGTCCATGGACTATGCCAACAGGATTAGGCGCATTCTTTAACACAAATGGTAATATTTCTGCTTTATTTTTAGCACTGTTTAATCTTGGTATTTCTGTTCTTGTTTATTTACCTTTCGTTATTATTTCTAATAAGGCGCAAACTATTGCAAATAATACGGAAAGTGAAGAAGAGATCAAAAATGCATTGAAGTTTTAAATATATTAAAAATGAATAATAAATGGGGAAGTTATGATTGACATAGATAGTAATGGAACACTCTCTGCTGACAGTCTGGAAGAAGTAGTGATGGGGTTAATCATTAATTCTGGTAGGGCAAGAAGCCTCGCTTATAAAGCGTTAACTTATGCCAAGGAAGGCAAGTTTGTTGAGGCGATGGAGCTAATGGAAGATTCAAAAGAAGCCTTAACTGAAGCCCATAAAGTGCAGACAAAAATGATAGAGACGGATATGGGGGAAGGCAAAATTAAAGTGAGTTTAATACTTGTTCATGCTCAAGATCACTTAATGAATACGATACTTGCTCGTGAATTGATCACGGAGTTAATCGAAGTCCATAAAAAAATAAATTAAATAAAGGGGATGATGATGCAGCCGACACTAAATGTTAATAACTCAAATATAGAGATTAAAATGGTCTATGAGAATGATATATTTAATGACAAGGATTTCCATGTTGTTATTTATAATAAAACAGAAAGTGCAACAGGGCTGCATCAGCATGATTATTATGAATATACGATTGTCCTAACAGGGCGTTATTATCAAAAAATTAATGGCAGAAAAGTATTGCTTGAACGAGGGAATTTTGTTTTTCTGCCAATTGGCTCTCATCATGAAAGTTTCTATGACTTTGGAGCAACAAGAATTTTAAATGTTGGTATAAGAAAGTCATTCTTCGAAAAATATTTTTCACCCTTATTACCATCATTTTTTGTTGCCTCTCAAGCCTACCCATTAAAAAATGAATTTATGGCTTATATAGAATCAGTGATTGCGTCATTAAACTTTCGTGATAGTGAATTTAATGAGTTTATTGAGGTAGTAACCTTTAATGTAGTCAATAGACTACGTCATTATAGAGAAAGCAAAGTCTATGATGATACGCCACAATGGCTAAAAAACACGATTGAAGAAATGCATGAAATTGCAATGTTTAATGAAAATGCGTTAGAAAATATGGTGACAATAACAGGGAAGTCACAAGAGTATTTAACTCGTGCCACAAAGCGCTATTGCGGAAAAACGCCAATGCAAATCATTAATGAAATTAGAATTAATTTTGCTAAAAAACAGCTAGAAATTACAAATTATTCAATCACTGATATTGCATTTGAATCAGGTTACAGTAGCCCTAGTTTATTTGTGAAAAAATTTAAAGAGGCGACATCATTAACACCAAGTGAATATAGAAAAAGCCTACAGTCAAATTTTTATTAAAGATATCCAGTGAAAATGATAGCCAATGTTTATTAATAAAATAGGTAGGTGTTAATATGGTGCATAAATTAAAAGTCGTCACTATTGGTGGTGGAAGCAGTTACACTCCTGAATTAATAGATGGTTTTATTAAACGTTATCATGAACTACCGATTAGTGAACTTTGGCTGGTTGATATTGAAGAAGGAAAAGAAAAACTCGATATCATTTATGAGCTAGGGTTGCGCATGATAAAAAATGCCAATATACCGTTAAAACTCTATAAAACATTAGACCGCAAAGCTGCACTAAAGGATGCTGATTTTGTGACGACACAGCTACGTGTCGGGTTATTAAAAGCAAGAGAGAAAGATGAAGTAATACCATTACAATATGGATACTTAGGGCAAGAAACGAATGGAGTAGGAGGCTTATTTAAAGGGTTACGTACCATTCCGGTAATTTTTGAGATCCTTAAAGATGTTGAAGCTCTCTGCCCCCAAGCCTGGGTGATTAATTTTACCAATCCAGCAGGAATGATAACCGAAGCAGTATACCGGCATACGCAATTTAGACGTTTTATAGGCGTTTGTAATATTCCAATTGGCCTGAAAATGTTTATTACGGATGTGCTCGGTTTAACAAAAAAAAATAATTTGTCGATAACGCTTTTTGGCTTAAATCATATGGTATTTATCAAAGACATTTTTGTCGACAGCGTGTCTCGCTTTGATGAAGTACTTAATGGCATTATTTCGAAAGCTTATAAAGCAAGCTCGGTAAAAAATATTACAGGTTTACCCTTTGATAGTGGGTTATTGAAGGCCTTGAAATTAATTCCATGCTCATACTTACAGTACTATTTTAAGTATAAAGAAATGCTCGCGATTGAAATGGCGGAATTCTATAAAGAAGGCACCAGAGCGCAAGTTGTACAAAAAATTGAAAAAGAGCTTTTTGAATTATACCAAGATCCCGAATTAAAAATTAAACCAAAACAGCTTGAATTGCGGGGGGGAGCTTATTATTCAGATGCCGCCTGTGAAGTGATAAATGCACTGTATAATGACAAGCAGACCGAGCATTATGTGAATATTCCCCATAATGGTCATATTAGTAATATCCCTGCAAATTGGGTTGTCGAAATGACCTGTAAATTAGGGCGTAATGGCGTTACACCGCACGAAAGAGTGACTCAGTTCGATGAAAAAGTTCTCGGCTTAATTTATAGCATCAAAGAATTTGAAATAGCCGCGAGCCAAGCGGCAGTGAGTGGTGATTTTAATGAGCTTTTATTAGCAATGAACTTAAATCCTTTAGTTCATTCAGACAATGATGCTCGGGATATGGCTAAAGCACTTCTTTTAGCCCATAAACATTATTTACCGAATTTTTCTAAGGTAATTAAATATCTTGAAGAAGAGGGGAGTGCGAATAAACCCCATCTTAATGGCATTGCAGTATGACGAGTTTACTTATTGTGAACGCAGATGATTTTGGCTTATGTAAGTCAGTCAATTATGGGATCTTAGAGGCTCATCGAAATGGTATTGTGACATCAACTACGGCCATGGTAAATATGCCTAGTATCCAACATGCGGCACAATTAGCCACAGAGCAGCCATTATTGGCTGTAGGAATGCATTTTGTCCTTACAATGGGGAAACCGTGTTCGCCAATGCCTTCGCTTGTGCGTAACGGTATATTAGGGAAGTGGATATGGGAGATGGAAAAATCAGATCAACTTCCTATAGCCGAAATAGTGCAAGAGCTACACTGCCAATATAATCAGTTTATTGATATTTTTGGTAAACCCCCCAGCCACATTGATAGCCATCATCATGTACATATGATGGCGCCCCTTTATCCTTTAATGGTCGATTTCGCCAATCAAAAAGAGATAGCATTACGGGTTGGTTACCACAATAAAATAAAAAATACTCAAGTACGTACAACAGATGCGTTTTCCGCTGACTTTTATGGGGAGCCAAATAGCATATCAGAGTCGCTTTTTTTAGAAATACTCCATAAGGCAAAGCAACGAGGGGAGCGTTCTCTCGAAATAATGTGCCATCCCGCATTTATTGATAATGAATTATTAAATAGCGGCTATGTGTATTCCCGAGTAAAAGAGTTAGACGTTTTAACGTCAAAAAACTTAAAAGCGGCTATTGCTGAGAAGGGGTTTTTACTTGGTTCGTATTTAGATTTATCATAAATATGCCCAACCTATCAGGTAATAGGTTGGGCAGGAAGGATTAGCGCACAGTATTTGCGAGCTTCTCTTTTAAGAAACTGACAACATTATCAAGACCGATAAGGGCTTTTTCATCATTACGGCGAGCTTTATACTCAACTTGATTATTGTCTAAGTTACGGTCGCCAATAACAATGGTGTATGGAACACCGATAAGCTCCATATCAGCAAACATAACGCCTGGGCGCTCTTTACGGTCATCAAAAATAACGTCAATACCTTGTGCTTTTAAGTCAGCATACAGTTTTTCCGCGACTTCTTTGACTCGATAAGATTTGTGCATATTCATCGGCAGGATCGCAACATGGAATGGCGCAATCGCATCTGGCCAAATGATACCACGCTCATCGTGGCTCTGTTCAATTGCCGCTGCAACAATACGCGTAACACCAATACCATAGCAACCCATGGTTACGATTTGATTATGACCTTCTTCATTTTGTACTGAAGCTTTCATCGCTTCTGAATACTTAGTCCCCAGTTGGAAGATATGCCCTACTTCAATACCACGCTTAATCAGCAATGTGCCTTTGCCGTCTGGGCTTGGATCCCCTTCAACAACATTGCGTAAATCGAACGTTTCAGGTTGTGCTAAATCACGTTCCCAGTTGATACCAAAGTAGTGTTTGCCATCGATATTGGCACCTGCACTAAAGTCACTCATTACGGCAACACTACGGTCAATCACCATTGGCAGAGGCATATTGACAGGGCCTAATGAGCCCGGCGCTGCTTTAACTGCCGCTTTGATTTCTTCTTCAGATGCAAACTCTAATGGGCTAGAGATCCATGGGTGTTTTTCCGCTTTAACTTCGTTTAATTCATGATCGCCACGAATTAATAAGGCAACTAATGTGTGCCCAGACTCTTTTTTAGCTCTAACAATGAGTGTTTTAACGGTTTTTTCGATAGGCAAACCGAATTGCTCCACCAACTCCGCAATAGTTTTTGCGTTTGGTGTATCGACAAGGCGCATTTCTTCTGTTGGCGCTGAACGTGGTGTTAGCGGAGTGATGGCTTCAGCCAGCTCAATATTTGCTGCGAAATCAGAGCCTGTAGAGAATACGATATCGTCTTCACCGCTTTGCGCAAGCACTTGGAATTCGTGAGAAGCACTGCCCCCAATTGAGCCTGTGTCAGCTTGTACAGCACGGAAATCAAAACCGATACGAGTAAAAATTTTGCTGTAGGCTTCATACATTGCATCATAGGTTTCTTGCAATGATTCTTGCGATGTATGGAAAGAGTAAGCATCTTTCATAATAAATTCACGTGAGCGCATGATACCGAAACGTGGGCGCACTTCATCACGGAATTTTGTCTGAATTTGGAATAAATTCAGTGGTAGCTGTTTGTATGAAGTAATTTCATTACGCACTAAATCAGTAATGACTTCTTCATGGGTTGGACCTAAAACGAAAGGGCGCTCGCCACGATCAGCAAAACGCAGTAATTCAGGACCATACTGCTCCCAGCGACCACTCTCTTGCCACAAATCAGCGGGTTGAACAACGGGCAAAGACACTTCAATTGAGCCCGCATTTTCCATTTCTTCACGGACAATGTTTTCGACTTTACGCAGAACACGGACACCAGTCGGTAACCAGTCATAAAGGCCAGATGCAAGTTTACGGATCATTCCTGCACGAAGCATCAATTGGTGACTGATCACTTCGGCATCTGCAGGAGTCTCTTTTAGTGTTGAGAGCAGATATTTGCTAGTACGCATTGTATAGGTTCCATTAGAACAACGGGTGATGGCAAAAATGTTCTTGCCAACTTAATCTAGGCTGCAAAAGCAGCATGATAAAACAGCTAGTCTACCAGCGACCGTGCTTTGCCAAAAGGGGTTAGTCGATTTTTTCATAAGGTTCGATGGCGAACACTTCTGTTATATTATTGAGCACTCTCCAACGCACATTAAAATCGAGTAAATGCACAGCATAGTTACGCTCTTCAGTCATAGCCTGTTTCTTGTAGGCTGGACGTGGATCTTGCATGAGAACTTGCTGTATAAATTGCGCGATCCCAGGGTAGCTTGTTTGGTATTTTAATAAATCTTGCTGAACTTGGGGATGAAAAATCACTTGCATATCATCCGCCGGGGCATCTTGAGCAAAACCAGCCTGTGCTGTAGGGATAGCTTCAGCAAAAGGTAAGTATGGTTTGATATCAATGACTGGAGTGCCATCAACTAAATCTAAACTCCCTAACTCCAAAATAATTTGATTATTATTTTGGCTTATTCCTTTTAATTCAATTAATGACATGCCAATTGGGTTTGGTCTAAAGGTTGAGCGTGTAGCGAAAACGCCCATTTTCTCATTACCACCAAGCCGAGGAGGGCGCACTAGTGGTTTCCACCCCCCTTGCATGGTTTGGTGGAAAACAAATAGTACCCAAATATGGCTGAACTGGTCTAAACCTCTAATCGAATTAGGATCATTATAGGGAGGATGCAAATGCAATCGCCCCGAGCCACCTGGAACAAGTCCAGGTTGGCGTGGGATGGCAAATTTTTCCTTATAGGGGGATTCAATATGCCCAATTACATTACATTCGAACGATTTCATTAGGTATTTATTCGACAATTTTTATCGCACTACCTTCACAAATCGTTGCTTGGTAGCAACCAGGAGAAGCCATTGTTTGGCATTGATGCAATACAACAGCATCGGCGGCGATATACGCTGCTTTGGTTAACATACTTTTCTTCGCAGTATTCAGATTTGCTGGTGGGCTTTGAAGGCTTTCACGACATGATTGACCTGAAACAACACCTAAATCTTTAAATGGCATTCCCAATAGCTCTTCAGGGCTGTTCATGAGTTTTACATTTGTCGTGCTAGGTTTGGTGTCTGTTTTTGGTACTGGTTTTGAAAGCTTCATACTTGTGAAGCCTTTATTTGGACCCTGATGAATGTATTGATTCATTCCACACCCAGCGAGAACAAAAGTTGCTAGGGTGAGCAATAACAATCTCATAAGTTTTTCCTTTTTTAATCTTATAGTCTTATAGGTATTGGGAAAATGATATTTGCTATGTGTTGTCTTTATATAATACAAAAAATACTAGGTGGCACTGACCACCTAGTATATTAATCGCTTTTTTACTAATAAAAAAGATTACCAGCCTTTAACTGCACCACCATCAAAGACTTCATCTGCCTTCTTAGCAACTTCATCTGATTGATATGCTTGAACAAACTTCTTCACATTCTCATTATCTTTATTATCGTCACGAGTCACAATAATGTTGACATAAGGAGAATCTTTATCTTCTACAAATAAACCATCTTTTGCTGGCGTCAGTTTAGGCGTTGCGCTGCTCGCCCAAGTTGTGTTGATGATGGCCAGAGCAATTTTTTTATCATCCAATGCACGTGGCAATTGTGGTGCTTCTAATTCAACAAATTTCAAGTTCTTAGGGTTTTCGACCACATCCAAAGCGGTCGGCATTAAACCAGTACCTTCTTTCAGTTTAATTAAGCCTTGTTTTTCTAGCAGAAGTAGTGAACGACCTAAGTTAGTTGGATCGTTAGGCAACGCAATTTGTGAGCCATCGGCAAGTTCATCAACTGATTTAATTTGTTTAGAGTATGCCGCGATTGGGTAGATAAATGTATTACCTACAGGCACTAATTTATAGTTACGATCTTTAATTTGCTGATCAAGATACGGTTTGTGTTGGAATGCGTTGGCATCAAGATCACCTTTGCTTAAGGTTTCGTTTGGTAGAACAAAGTCATTAAACGCAACCAGTTCGACATTCAAACCATATTTTTCTTTTGCTACTTTTTGTGCAACTTCAGCAACTTCTAGCTCTTTCCCCATAATAACACCGACTTTGATGCTATTGGGATCTTTTTCTTTTTCGCCACAACCCGCTAGAACTAATGATCCTAATAGCGCGCCGACAACTGCGATAGATTTCAACTTAATAGACATAGATATACCCCTTAAATGCTTTTCTTTATAGCACCTTAATAACGGCGCTGCTATTTTACGGACTATTTATGTGACACTTTTTTCATTAAGTATTCACCAGTAAATTGAATGGCGAAAACTAAGATGACTAACAGGACAAGTACGGTATTCATCACTAATGGATTATAACTGTAATAACCATACTGCATTGCTATTTGGCCTAGGCCACCTGAACCGACAGCACCGCCCATTGCAGAATACCCAACCAGCATAATTAAGGTGATCGTTGCAGCGTTGATGATCCCAGGTAAAGACTCAGGTAATAGAACCTTTTGAATAATTTGCAGTGGTGTAGCGCCCATGGCTCTGGATGCTTCAATCAAACCACTTGGTACTTCTAATAAGGTATTTTCAACCATACGAGCAATAAAAGGGATTGCACCAACAGTAAGGGGAACAATAGCACCTTCAATGCCGATTGCTGAGCCGACTAAAAACTTGGTAAATGGGCTTATCCAGACTAATAGAATAATAAATGGTATTGAACGGAAAATGTTCACTATAGCCGAGATCACCGCATAAAGAGCCGTATTTTCCATGACTTGCCCTCGGCGAGTCACATAGAGTAGAACCCCTGTAGGTACGCCCATGATAAAACCGAGGATCGCCGAAACGAAAGTCATAATAATAGTATCAATCGTTCCCGATATAAGCAGTGAAATCATTCCATCAGACATAACCCAAAACCTCTACTTTGACATGATGCTCTTTCAAAAATTCAATGGTTGCTTCAACACCGCCATTAACCCCATGTAATTCAGCGAGCATGACGCCAAATTTTACGCCACCGGCATAGTCAATTTGTGAACTTAATATATTGATATCGATGTCAAATTTACGAACAGCCATAGAAATTAGTGGTGCATCAACAGATTGCCCTGTGAATTCTAGCTTCAATAAAGGCGATAAATCTGCTGCTGGTTCATTTTTGAGTCGTTCTTTATAGTCATCAGGAATATCAATGACCAACGTTGATTTAATAAACTCTTGTGCTACAGGCGTTTTAGGATGAGAGAAAACTTCACTCACTTTATCTTGTTCAATCAACTGACCGCCACTAATGACAGCGACTTGGTCACAAATATTCTTCACCACATCCATTTCATGGGTGATTAAGAGAATAGTTAGCCCTAAACGGCGGTTTATATCTTTGAGTAACTCTAAGATGGAGCGTGTTGTCGCAGGATCCAGTGCACTCGTAGCTTCATCACATAATAAAACTTTTGGCGAGTTGGCTAATGCACGCGCGATTGCTACACGCTGCTTTTGCCCTCCCGAAAGATTCGCGGGATAAGCATCTTTTTTCTCTGTTAGGCCAACAAGATCCAGTAATTCGCTAACACGCGCTTTAATTTTATCTTTAGGCGTATTATCTAGCTCAAGTGGCAGTGCCACGTTATCAAATACGTTCCTAGAAGATAGCAAATTAAAATGTTGAAAGATCATGCCAATACCACGACGTGCTCTCGTCAAAGATTTTTCAGGTAAAGCCGTTAAATCTTGACCGTCAACGATAACTTGCCCAGAGGTAGGGCGTTCAAGCATATTTACACAACGGATTAGCGTACTTTTACCCGCGCCAGAAGCACCGATAACACCATAGATCTGTCCAGCAGGAACATGCAGGCTAATATCTGTAAGTGCCTGAATGTTACGGCTTCCTTGCTGGAAAACTTTATTAATATTTGAGAGCTTTATCATTTATTTCTTCTAAGTATATAGGAATCAATTTTTAGATGTCTAAATCTAATATGGTTGGATGTTAAGGCGTCTAGACGTCTAAGTCAACAAGGTTTGGTTTATTTATTCTATTCTCATTTATTTTCTTTTCATGAGATACTTAAAACTCATTTAGTTTGAGGAGTAAATCGGTGAGTAAAGGCATACCAGCAATCTTTTTAGATAGAGACGGTACAATCAATATTGATCACGGCTATGTACACAAAATAGATGACTTTCAATTTATTGAAGGTGCCATTGAAGCCATGGCTGAGTTAAAGAAAATGGGTTACGCGCTTGTCGTAGTGACGAACCAATCAGGCATCGGTAGAGGGATCTATTCTGAAGATAGTTTTATGCAACTGACAGAATGGATGGATTGGTCATTAGCCGACCGCGGTGTTGATCTGGATGGCATCTATTTTTGCCCTCATCACCCAGAAGCTAAAGATAAAGAGTATCGTCAAGATTGCGATTGTCGTAAACCTAAACCCGGCATGCTGCTAGATGCTCAATCATTTCTTAATATAGATATGGCATCTTCTATAATGGTGGGAGATAAATTAGCAGACATGCAAGCAGGGAAAGCAGCAAAAGTGGGTACAACTATTCTAGTGAAAAGTGGTGAAGCGGTATCAGAAGAAGCGATTGCGAATGCCGATATGGTGATTGAAAGTATCGCAGAGCTACCAAAAGTAGTAAAAAGTATCAAAAAATAGGCTTTGTGAGTGATATTTGACCAAGTGATAATTTTTTTTCAAAAAACAC
>NZ_JAMPMC010000034.1:0-49570 GCF_028477945.1 Providencia sp. PROV261
TACGCGTTCTATACCAACTTTTTATTGATTAACAGTCGGTTACGTTTTCGCTTCGAGGAGCAATGTACCACTGTTTTGTACCGTTTTTCAAGCTTTTTATGACCAGCTAGACATTATAATCTAGCTGGTGAATGAACACTAATCTGATAGGTAGCTTAAAGCCATAAAACTGGTGTGGCATCCCTCCATTTTTGCAAGCTTGAATAAATATTCTCTAAATGCCTAGCCAAACCAAATAATTTAGTATAAGGTTAATCTTGGTTTGCTGGTTCGTTATTTGCAAACTGGAGAAAGTGATGAATAAATATTTTATTGAAGTTGAATGTGGAGTCTATGTGGCAACGAGTGAGTTACAAGACTATCTAAAAGACGAAAAATTGCGTCTTAACTTGACATGGAAAGCGTTTAGTGAACGTATTGGGGGTATTTCCCCTGAATTTTTAGGCTCTATTGCTAGGGGAACCAGTAGTAACCGTTTTAGTGAAGAAACTAAAGCATCTTTGGTTTCTTACATTAACTCTTCTAGAGAGCGAAATGAAGTTATACCTAATTTGTCGGCTATTCCGACAGAAGCTTTGATTACGGAAATAAAACAGCGTTTGACGTCGAAAAATACTATCAAGTTGCCACATCGATGTCCTCGTTGTGGTCGAATAGCTTCGTCTTTTGAGGAGATTGATGATGTATTCGGCTTCAGAAATAGTCAGGGGCTTTTTTCTAGCCAGTCATGGTGCCGAGATTGTAGGCGCATTCAAAAATAATTTAATGGAGTCAGTATGGCGATAACATCTTCAGGTTCAATTACATTACCTCATACATGCCCTTGTACTCTCTATAATTGTAATGCAACAGCCGAAACTTATAAAGAGCTTGATTCTCGTTTTGGTTTTAGAACGATTAAAGGACCTAATGGAAAAATAATCCGTTCTCAAAGTTGGTGCCGTGTTTGTAGAAGCAGGGCTAGTAAAGAAAATAAGAAGATGGATTAATTAACTCTATTTCTTGAGTTTGATTTGTTCTTTTTTCATAAAAAACGCAGATTGTCAGGCTTCATTTTTTATCTTCGAAGCCTGACAATCTGAGTCAATACAACTAAATTACCTTTTTGATATTGGTGATATCATCATCGGTCAGTATTCCCTTTTGCTTTAATGGTGCTAACTCAGCTAGAAACTCTAGCGAGTCCATTTTCAGCGTGGTAAGTGAGATTTCATAGATTAGTTCTTTCTTTTTGCTGTCCAGCTCTTCTTGAGTAATCATATCGGCATCAAATAATGCCGATAGCTTTTTAAACTGGCTGACTACGATTGAAACGTCAACAGTATTTTTGCTATTTTCAGTCTCAATAAATTGCTGATTAAGCAGTTTGGCTGTATTGAAAGCGTCAAAGATAGAGAATATCCATGGAATAAACGCTAATGGGAAGAATATGAAAATGCAGATCACTGCTGCTATAAATAAGCCTAAACCTTTTGCAATCTCGCCATTATATAGTTGTCCTGCCCCGGTAATTATAAATGAAAATACACCAGCTAATGCCGGATCATGTGATGTTGTTGTTTTTTCCATGTAATACTCTCTTTAATTAACAGTTGAATTTTCTAAAGTCACTTTGTTTGTGCTATTTTGTATAGTCCAAATGAGCTAATTAGAATTCAGCTTATGATGTCTTTTTATTGAATGATATGAAGATGCTACGGAACCAGCTATAGAGGCTATAATTACAATGAAGCCAGCGTGTTTATTATATACGAACATATAGCCATCTATTCTGGCTTCTGTAATGAATTGATAGCCAAGCATCAATGAGATTAAGAGTAACAAAAAGACACTAAACCCATTACCAATAGCTTTTATTTCGGTTAAGATTGGCGTTAAGCCTAGGTTTAAGAGAATTGGCGTTATACATGAGGCCAACAACAAATAGTAGGTATCATTGTTGTATGCCATATAGTAGGTTGGTACAAGCAAGGCGATTATAATCAGTAATAGTTGCAATAGTAGTGAATTGTGTTTTTTGATTGCCTCAAATAGAGCGATGAAGGCACTGTAAGAGAGAACGAATACACCAATAAACAAGATAGTTCTTACAATTATCACTGTTTCAATATCTATCCCCCCTCTTGTATAGAAGTATGTAGCGGTAATCTTTACTTGTATCCTCCAAACATCTATAACAAGCCACATAAAGCCAGTAGAAAGAAATAGTCCTAGGATTACGAATAATTTTGATAGATGATTTTTCATGTTAGTATTTAAACCTATGAGCTTACAGTGTGGTAACTTTAGTTGATGTGCAGGGAATCCAGCTATCATTGAAAAGTAAAAACATTTCTGACCTTCCTTTTTGGTCATAAATTTTTATTAATGTTTTGATGTAGTATTGTTTGTTTGAAAATATGGCAATTGGGTTATCGGTTGTTCCTTCATAATGGCTGAATGGTAGAAAAGGGGTGCCTTCCATCGAAAGAGACGATTGTTTAGGGTTATCCGGCACGATCATATCTAACCGAATACCATTTGTGCATACTAGCTTTATATTGACAGTGCTGGCATAGCCAGCAGAGGTATACAATAAAGCCAGTGCTAGGATAATTTTTAAGTACTTCATTACTTTTTTTCCAGTAAGTCAGGGCGGTTTTCCCTGATGATTCGATAAATGCTAGTAATGCCAATGCCGAGTTGACGCGATATGTCCGGCTTACTGAGTCCATGCTCAACCAATTTAATGATTTCTTGTGATTTCTCCCTCGCTGTTGCTTTGCGGCCTATGTATTTACCTTGCTGCTTAGCCAAGGCGATACCCTCAGCTTGACGCTCTAGCATGATTTCACGTTCAAACGTGGCGATGGCTCCAATCATGGTGAGCATTAGCTTGCCCGTAGGCGTGCCTGTATCAATGCCGATGTTCATAATGAGCAGTCGGACTTGTTTTGCTTCTAAGTGGTCTGAAATCTCCAGCAGATGCTTTGTGTTGCGTGCTAGGCGGTCGAGCTTGGTGACTTTCACCGTGTCGCCTTCACGAACGTAATCAAGCAATGCCATGAGTTCGGGGCGGTTGTCTTTTGCACCGCTGATGATCTCCTTGAACACTTTGTCGCAGTCTTGTAATGCATTGAGTTGTGCATCTAAGCTTTGGCCTCGTGTGGATACACGGGCGTAGCCAACAATAGCCATTATTTCCTCCAGACCCTGCCAATAGAGCATGCTAAGATGTGTAAACATGCCAAAACCGCAAACAAGGGTTTTGGCAGGCCTGTAAGCCTTGTTACACTGTTCATTCGGTGGAGTGCCGTTGAGGCATGCTTATTGGTAGGGCAACAATATTTGAGTTAAGACTAAGCGTATCTCTTCGATACGAGAGCGAGAATATTTATAGTTAAGGTGATTAAGCCTTTGAGCAGTGTTGCTATCAGTAATTTTTTCATAGGGGATTGCCTTTTTGTTGATACGGGCTGTATCTCTATGCTTATACCTGGTCTCAGGGCTATAGTTGAATTCGTGATGTAAAGGTACTAAGTGAGGGGGTGCCGTTAGAACTACTTATGTGGAATTCATCGCTAGCATCTATGAAATGTATTGTTATCTCTCTTGGAAGAAGGGGGTTTTTATTAAGATGCATGTTCTAGGAAATACTAGGCTATGACTGAACAAATAAAGAAAAAATCCCCCTTAAAAGGAGGAATTGATATAGATATATATAGATAGCAATTTCTATATAGTGTGTATATTTATGGACGATAAAAATGTATTTACGTTAACCTAATGATTTCAAATGCTTTATTCCTTTTTGGGACGTTAGGGCACGTTAAAGGTGTAATTATCTATAACCCGTTGATAACAGCTCATAAATAGCCATTAAAAAACGATAAGGTACTACTGGTAGTTGCATCGACTGTTTAATGTACTTCTGGACAGAACTATATAATCGCCTTTTTGTGGCTGTTTATATGGAATTTTTAGCCTGTCATCGAGTAATTGCCTAACGCTTTTTAAGGGTTGTCCTTTGAGTTTTAGTAGTAAGGCCAAATGAGGCTCCCGTTCTATCGCTTCTTTTAGTGAACTCGCAGTGACTTTTACCTTTCCATGTTGATTAGCTATATTGGCAGATAAAAGTAATGATTTCACAAATTGCTCATAACTTTGGAGTGTCTTGGTTTGGCTAATGAGATCTAACCAGATATCTTGCTCATCTTTGCGTACTCGGATGAGCGTATACTGAGGCTGTGAGCGAAAAAAGGCATTGCGTTTTCTATCATTTACTCTATAGGATGCTTTTTGTTGATGTGCTTCTTCATCAAACTCAATAACGGCTGTTTTTTCCTTGAGTTTAACAACAAAATCCACTCGAAAATTTCCTATCCTTCGTTGAGTCTCTAGCTTGATGTTAGTAGAGAAATGCAGTTGTAATACCTTTTTGAGTTTTGCTCCGAACACTGGTTCATGCCTTGATTTCCTCCTATCAGCATGAGTAGGAAGGGGAGTATTAGGTATCATTGAACGAATTTCATCAATAACTCCTTGATATAGTTCACGATGTGGGTGGCTAGATAAAAGCAGTATTGCATTACTAGGGGTCAAGAAAATACGCTTTGACCACTGATGTTTTTCAATGCCTAAATTTCGCAGTTGCTCTCCGGATAAATGCTTTCTGGCAATATTTAACCAGCTATTGATTTCATCAGGCTCAATATCAATCATTTTACAGATGCTTAGAAGGCTGATTGTTAGAGTAGGGTATTCAACAATAAGGCCGCCATAAGTTACTCGATAGCTTCTAGCCAATTTAGGGCTTTTTAAAGCGTAACCATCTAGATTTAAGGAGCTAGCTGGTACTCTTGGCCTTATACGACTCAGCATAAATTCTGGCGAATCATATTTACCCAATTTAAATGCAGTTTGTCCGGGTTTAAAAAGTTGAGTGTATTCCATGATGTTTGCCTCATCATTTTATTCGGTGATGATGTAAGGGATCACTTGTGTTCTATACCTTACTTAACTTTCTGAATTCCAAAGATTTAGCACGGGAAGTTCTAACCGAGGTATCGTTTGAATCAGCTCTTTCTTGGCTTCAATAGGGTATGAGCCATACCCACCGCTAACGTCTTCTTGAGCATGACCTGTAATGTCATTTTGGATATCTTTTCTGGCGTTGATGCTTCGGCAATGTGTGATAAATGTATGCCTAAAGCTATGAGTCGGTTTGATCTCTTTACGGGTGATGCCGTGGCTTCGGATGTACCCGCCCCACCAGCGAAGGAAATTATAAGACGATTTTCCCGAGGGGTTTTTTCGTTCAGTAAATAGATAGTGCCCACGGCTTTTAACGTATTCAAGGAAGCCTAAATCAATGATGTGGCTGTGAAGCGGTACAACACGAGATAACCCTGTTTTCGTTGATTGTTCGTCAGTCGATTCGATTTGAATGCAATAAATGCCGCTATCCCTGATGATATTTTCAGTATAGAGCTGAGTAATTTCTTCCACTCTGGCACCTGTATAATACAGAATGATTGGCACCCAGTAGGCCATTGCACCATGAGGCGTTTCTTCACCGTGGAAGAGTGGAGTATTAAAGATAAGGGCGATTTCATCACGAGTGAAATCAAGTTCTTTAGCAGTTTGGCGTTGCCGTTTGCGTTTAGGCATTAAGCTAACAGGATTTTCTGAGATAAGCTCATCCTCGGTGGCTAAGCGAAAAATAGACGACAAGGCCATGAGTTGGTTTCTGACCGTTTGAGGGCTGATTTTTTCGCCGCTGAGTTCTGCTTGCTCTTTTAACGGTAGCTTTTTAACGGCTTTAGAAGGGCGGCATGGCAGCCGTTCAAGGAGTTGCCTAAAATCAGCCATATCTTGCTTTGTAATCGCTTCTATTGGTTTACTACCAATAAATTCCACAAAGCGAGTGACGGCTGTCTCGTAGGCTTTAATTCGCTTTTCTGCTTCACGAGGCTCTGCATAGCGGACATGCTCTTTATAGCGTTCAAACATTAGGCTAAAGCTGATTGTGGGCTTAGTGGCTTTTTCTTGGGCGGTGGCAGAATATCTAGGCAAAATGTCAAGTATGTGCATTTCAGCAGCTTGCATTCTATAGTCAGCTAAACGCCATGCTAACGTTACTTTCCATGTTGGCGTAAGTTCAACAGGCGTTAGTTCAAGTGACTCCTTTAATTCATGCCTGAGCAATTGGAGCAGCTCGATATCACGTTGCTGATAATCATCAGGGACGTTGATAGCTGGAGAATTAAATAAATCATCGGCTGGCATAGCAGAGTAGTTAGGGTAATCGTCATTTTTTTCGAGATAACAATGAATTATCCTACTTTCAGGCGACAGGTCTAAACCATAGAGGGAATCGACTAAATAGCGTTCTTTAATAAGTTCAGGTTGTGGAAGAATAAAAGTTAACCAGCTTGAGGCTATGCGTTCAATATCATCTTTGGTAATAGCTTGCTCAGCGTGCAGAGTTCTTCTTGCCGCGTCAATTTCAGCTTGCATTAAGGCAATGACGGCTGGAGCTTTACGTTTTGCTTCTGCGAGGTCTTTAGTTTGCAGTGAACGTTTAAGCTCACCTTTTCCGAGGGTGTTTTTAAGGTCGGCAGGCACTGCCATTCTGAGGTTATAAACCCCGTGTTTGTTCTTAGTTGGCTGTATCATCGTGCTCATGAATGTACCACCATTCTGTACCACCGTGAAGCAGATTCGGTGATGAGTGAAAGATGAAATTCACTGATAAACCAATAAGTTAATGATATAGAAAGCAAAAACCCCCGCCGAAGCGAGGGTTATAAATGCGTGGTGCCCGGACTCGGAATCGAACCAAGGACACGGGGATTTTCAATCCCCTGCTCTACCGACTGAGCTATCCGGGCAACGGGGCGCATTAAACCGTATTAGGTGGTTGGCGTCAACGAATTTTTGCTAAAAAAACGCAGTTTTTAACTGAGTGTTTTCTTTTTCAGCAAAAATTGTTGGTTTAACGCGCGATTACTGTTTTATTAACTTAAAGCTCCTTTTTTACGGCATAACGCAATAGTTAAAATATCCTCTGAGAGATGCTGAGCAATTTCGACATCTTTAATATCTCTTTGAATCAGTAAACGATTCAAACAGCCCTCTAAAACTAATTCCATTTGATTTGCCACGAGCACGGGGTCTTCAATATCTAATTCATCTAATAACTCTTTGGTATATAGAAAAGAGTTATCTTTTTGTATTCGGCTTAGTTGGTGGATAGGGTGCTGTGGATCAGGATAGTGATTACAGGCTGAGACAAATAAACATCCAGGGAAACGCCCTTCGCTAACACGTTGGTACAGCTGTTGGTAGCGTGCGGAAAGTTTTTGTTGGGGGCTTAACGACTCATCTAACCGTGTTTGACGTTGCCAAATTTCAATCTGTTGCCCATGATAACGCAGGCAATCGTACACTAAGGCCTCATCATCAGGCCAAAATTGGCGGATCATGTTGAAATCAGGGGCTATCTCATGGAGAAGATGCTCGGTAGAGGCAGAGAGGCCTTGTTTTTCTAACTGGTTTAGAGCATGGCTTAAAATTTGTTCGCGCTGTACTGACATTGTTAGCTCCATCACAATATTGTTCTCATCTTCCCATCATAACAATGATCATTATTGATTTATAGCAGTTTGCTTTGTGAGCAATATTGTTGATGACAAAAATAGGTAAGGTGTGATCAGGGTAACTGTCAGACAATTTGCAGTATGAGAGCTATCAACATGATACGATTAAATAATTATCGTGTTTTTCATAGGTACTCATCATGAAAATTATTATAGCTCCAGATTCATTCAAAGAGAGCATGAGTGCAGAATCTGCTGCCGATGCCGTGAAACAAGGCTTCCAAGCGGTATTTCCTGATGCAACGTTTTTAAGTCTACCCATAGCAGATGGTGGGGAAGGTACGGTTGATGCGCTGATTGCCGCTGCGAGCGGAGAAAGAGTATCTGTTGAGGTATTTGATCCACTCAATAAACCTATAACAGCAGCTTATGGTTTGCTTCATCAAGGAACGACAGCAGCGATTGAAATGGCTGCTGCAAGTGGATTGATGTTAGTTCCGCCAAAAGAGCGTAACCCGATGCTAACCAGCAGTTATGGCACAGGTCAATTAATTAAAAATGCCTTAGATAAAGGCGTACAGCAGATTATTTTAGGTATTGGTGGCAGTGCAACGGTTGATGGTGGCGTTGGTATGCTGCAAGCCTTAGGGGCTGTTTTTTATGATGAGCAGCAACAACGGCTAGGCCAAGGGGGGGAAGTACTCAATAAGATCGCCAGTATTGATATTTCAGGTCTCGACCCTCGTTTAAAAGATTGTGACATTGATGTGGCGTGTGATGTGGACAACCCTCTTGTTGGTGAGCGTGGTGCCGCTACAGTATTTGGTCCTCAAAAAGGGGCAACACCTGAAATGGTTGCCATGTTAGAACGTGGGCTGAATCAACTGGCAAATGTAATAAAAAGCACAACAGGTATAGATTACCGTCACTTAGCAGGAGGTGGTGCGGCTGGAGGAATATCTGTCGCCGCAGCCGCCTTTTTGGGAGCACAACTAAAACCGGGCATCGATATTGTGATTCAAGCGGTCGATTTAGAAAAAGAGATGATGGATGCTGATTTAGTGATCGTTGGTGAAGGGAGTATGGACGAGCAAACCGCAGGGGGGAAAGCACCGATTGGTGTTGCCAAAGTGGCGGCAAAATACCATGTTCCAGTGATAGCATTAAGTGGTGTGTTAGGGAAAGGTGTGGACGCTTTACATCAAGAAGGCATTGATGCTTTCTTTAGCATATTGCCTCGCTTGTGCGCGCTCGACGAAGCATTAAATGAAGGCGCCATTAATTTACAGCAGACTGCTTATAATGTGGCGAAGGTGTTAAAAATAGGGCAGAAGCTTTAATCGCGCGACGATAGGTTAATTCATCACGGATAGCTGTTTTGATGACTTAATTGCTTTTATGAGGTGAATGATAGCGGTTTATGGCTTGATGACTGCACATTCAAATCTAAACATGCCCTGCTATCTGTGCAATGGCGTATGAATAAATCTGCTAGTAGGATACGGTCTGGGTTATCCGTGCAACGCTATTTAGTTTTTTAAAAGAAAACCCGCAAAATATTGCGGGTTTTTGTATGGGTAGAATATCCAATAACTACAGGATCATACCGCCGAATAGGAAACCGAAGGTAACAGCTAAGATCACGGCAATAGTGCCCGGAATAAAGAATGGATGGTTAAAGACAAAACGGCCAATGCGTGTGGTTCCGGTATCATCCATTTGTACAGCAGCAACCAGTGTTGGGTATGTTGGTAGAATAAACAGACCAGATACTGCTGAGAATGATGCGATAGCTGTCAGTGGGCTAACATGAAGCGCGAGTGCCATAGGCATCAACGCTTTTGCTGTTGCAGCTTGTGAGTACAGTAGAGCTGAACAGAAGAAGAAGATCACGGCTAGCATCCATGAATGTTCATGGATCAGGTCACCCGCTGTTGCTTTAATCCAATCAATATTATGTTGTACGAATGTATCACCTAACCATGCAACACCTAAAATACAGATACATGCGCTCATACCGGCTTTAAAGGTACTTGAGTTAAGGATCGCGTCTGTATTGACTCGGCATAAAATAGTGATGAGGGTCGCTACACTCAGCATAATGATTAAGATAGCATTAGTGGTGTTCATCAATGGTGTTTTGACTATTTCTAAGCTTGGGCTGTTGATAATAGCGTAGACAACAACACCGACAACGCCTAGCAAGAACAAAAATACAGATGATTTTGCACCAGGTTTGATAGCTTTAACTTGGCTACCACGCAGTTCAACTAAGCCTTCTGCTAAACGTTTTTGGTAAACAGGATCATCAGACAGTTTCGAGTTAAACGTCCAAGAGATGATGAATGACATCAAAATGATAGCAAGGAAAGTGGATGGCAGTAAAATAGCGAGCAACGTAATATAGCTAACAGTGTTACCTGCACCGACCATGGCGGAGTTTTCCATCACAGAGGCCATATACACAACTGCCGCTGAGATTGGGGACGCTGTAATACCAATTTGAGCCGCAACAACCGCAGTTGAAAGTGGGCGGCAAGGTTTGACGCCTTGTTCTTTTGCCACTTCTGCAATGACGGGTAAAGTTGCTAAAGAGATATTCCCTGTACCAGCAAATAAGGTTAGGAAATAGGTCACGATTGGTGCAAGGATGGTGATGTATTTAGGATTACGACGCAGTAGTTTTTCTGTCTGATCGACTAAGTAATCAAGTCCACCTGCAATTTGCATTGCAGAAATGGCAGCGATCACAGCCATAATAATAGAGATAACGTCAAATGGTATAGTACCTGGTTTTACGCCAATAGCAGCGAGTACCAGTACACCTAGGCCACCGGCAAAGCCGATACCTATCCCACCGAGACGGGCCCCCAAAAATATGGCCAGCAGAACAATGATAAATTCTACGGCTAACATAGTGTTTACTCCTCGACAAATTTAAAATTAAAAATATGAAACTGTAGTGTTAATTTTTTGTGTGTGCATAAAACTAAAAAGGCACGCTTTCCGAAGGAGAGGCGTGCCTTGATTTTTAAGAGTTATTTATGGTTAGCATAAACGATTAGTCATCAAATCTTTTCGCTTTATAAGCTGGGTGTTTTAGGTTCTCAACAGAGAAAATATCATCCAGCTGCTCTTCGGTCAGTAGGCCGCGCTCCAGAACGACTTCACGGACACTCTTGCCTGTTTCAGCACAGATCTTACCTACGATATCACCATTATGGTGACCAATGAATGGGTTCAGGTAAGTAACAATACCGATAGAGTTAAAAACAAACGCTTCACAGATTTCTTTGTTCACTGTGATACCGTTAATGCATTTTTCAACTAAGTTACGGCACGCATTGTTCATCAGAGAAATGGATTCAAACATCGCTTGACCGATAGCTGGCTCCATTACGTTCAACTGTAGCTGACCCGCTTCAGCTGCCATTGTAACACAAACATCGTTACCGATAACTTTGAAACAAGCTTGGTTAACCACTTCAGGAATAACTGGGTTAACTTTTGCTGGCATAATTGAAGAACCTGCTTGTAATTCAGGCAGATTGATCTCTTTGAGGCCTGCACGTGGGCCAGAAGACAGTAAGCGCAAGTCATTACAAATTTTAGATAGCTTAACGGCAAGGCGTTTTAGGCCAGCGTGAACGGTGATGTATGCACCACAGTCAGATGTCGCTTCAATCAGGTCTTCTGCCGGTACACAAGGTAAGCCAGTCACTTCTGCTAATTTCTCAACAGCCAATTTTTGGTAGCCCGGCGCAGTATTCAAACCTGTACCGATTGCCGTTGCACCTAAGTTCACTTCTAACAGTAATTCAATACTACGTTTTAGGTTTTTCTCTTCTTCTTTTAAGAGCGTTGCAAAGGCATGGAATTCTTGACCAACGGTCATTGGTACAGCATCCTGCAATTGGGTACGGCCCATTTTCAGAATGTCTTTGTATTCTTCTGCTTTTTTCTCAAAACCTTTTTTCAGGTATTCAACAGATTCAATCAGTTTTACAACGGAGTTGTATACGGCGATACGGAAACCTGTCGGATAGGCATCGTTGGTTGACTGACTTTTATTTAAGTGGTCATTAGGATTTAGGTATTCATATTCACCTTTTTTATGACCCATCAGTTCAAGACCAATGTTTGCAAGGACTTCGTTGGTATTCATGTTTAGTGATGTACCTGCACCACCTTGGAATACGTCAACAGGGAACTGGTCCATGCATTTACCGGTATCCAGTACAACATCACATGCTTTGATAATGGTATCTGCAATGTTACGTGGAATAGTGTGAAGTTCTTTGTTCGCCATTGCTGCCGCTTTTTTAACCATTACCATGCCGCGAATAAATTCGGGCACGTCGTTAATGGTGCGGTCGCTGATATAAAAGTTTTCAATCGCACGCAGAGTATGAACACCGTAATAGGCATCAGATGGGACTTTTTTCTGACCTAACAGGTCTTCTTCGATACGAGTATTGTTTGACATGAGAACCTTCTTAATTAGATTACAGTTACTGTCTATTATGCGCTTTTAAAAAATATATACCGTAAAACAAAACATTCTAGGTGTTAAACACCTGTTACTCCATTATCAGCATGATGATCTACTGATTTATGAGTAGATGATATGCGGTTCTTTAATCATTACCTTGAACCTAGATCACTATATAGTTTGATTTATGAAACAGATTTCAAAATATGTGAACATACTCACAGATGAAACCAAAAAAATTAGAAATCTCCATGAGTTGAAAAGCGTTATAGTGACCTCCATCATTATGTCTATACTATGTGAAAAAGCGAATGTTGTTGTTTGTCTCTTAGATACAGTTCACAAAGGTTTTCCAAGAGGCGAGAACTAACCTATATCCAACGAACTTCTGGGTGTGAATAGGTGGCAAACTCTCTGAGAACATGACTCGAATAGAGAGTGGTCGATACTTGAGCAATAAGAAGAACGAAGGAGATAGCTGATTGAAATAAAGGAGAACTTGTGCGCTGGTTACCGCTAATATTGATATGCCTTCTCATTTATATTGAGTCCGTCATATTCGTTCGTGTTGCTTCAGAAATTGGGGTATTGGCAACACTCATACTGGTTGTGTTGACATCTTGTTTGGGAATTTCTCTGGTCAAAAATCAGGGAATGAAAAATGTCATGCAGATCCAGCAAAAAATGGCAGCAGGTGAAAGCCCCGCAGCAGAAATGATTAAAAGCGTTGCGTTGGTACTTGCTGGCTTCTTATTAATCCTGCCAGGGTTCTTTACTGACTTTATTGGTTTGCTGTTATTGTTACCTCCTGTGCAAAAATTGTTCGTCATGCGTTTGATTCCACATATCCGTTTTTCCCAAACTGGAAATGGTTTTAGTGCAGGGCGTAACAATCCATTTCAACAAGGGGATACATTTGAAGGGGAATTCCAACGTAAACAGGATGATCCATCATATAAACTCGATAAATCCGATGATTCTAACGAATCAGAAAAAGATAACCGCTATAAGTAAGAGCCCCCATTAAAATAGGGAAGGTAAAAACAAAAAAATTTTATCTTCCCCCCTTGAAGTCACTCCAATTAGCCCCAATCTGCTGAAACATGGTACTGGTTTATTTAGGCATACTGGTATCGTCCTTTTACCTAGTGTGGACTTTATTTATAGGAGAACTATTAATGAAAATTCGTCCATTGCATGACCGTGTTATCGTCAAGCGTAAAGAAGTTGAATCAAAATCTGCAGGCGGTATCGTTCTGACTGGCACTGCAGCAGGTAAATCTACGCGTGGTGAGGTCCTCGCCGTTGGTAATGGTCGCATCCTTGAAAATGGTGAAATCAAAGCGTTGGATGTGAAAGTCGGCGACATCGTTATTTTTAACGACGGTTATGGCGTGAAAGCTGAAAAAATCGACAACGAAGAAGTGCTGATCATGTCAGAAAGTGACATCCTCGCGATTGTTGAAGCGTAATTTTCACTTAGATCTTCTCAACTAACGAAAAGAATTTAAAGGAAAGAAATAATGGCAGCTAAAGACGTTAAATTTGGTAATGACGCACGCGTAAAAATGCTTCGTGGTGTGAATATTCTAGCAGATGCAGTTAAAGTAACTTTGGGCCCTAAAGGCCGTAATGTGGTTCTTGATAAATCATTTGGTTCACCAGTTATCACTAAAGATGGTGTTTCTGTTGCACGTGAAATCGAATTAGAAGATAAATTCGAGAACATGGGCGCACAGATGGTGAAAGAAGTTGCTTCTAAAGCTAACGATGCAGCGGGTGATGGTACAACAACTGCAACAGTTCTGGCGCAAGCTATTGTTACTGAAGGTCTGAAAGCCGTTGCAGCGGGTATGAACCCGATGGATCTGAAACGTGGTATCGATAAAGCAGTAGTTGCAGCTGTAGAAGAGCTGAAAGCACTGTCTGTTCCATGTTCAGACTCTAAATCTATCGCACAGGTTGGTACAATTTCTGCAAACTCTGACGAAACCGTTGGTAAGTTAATTGCAGAAGCAATGGATAAAGTCGGCAAAGAAGGCGTTATCACTGTTGAAGAAGGTACTGGTCTGGAAGACGAACTGGATGTTGTTGAAGGTATGCAGTTCGATCGTGGTTACCTGTCTCCTTATTTCATTAACAAGCCAGAAACGGGTGTTGTTGAACTGGAAAACCCATTCATCCTGTTAGTTGATAAAAAAGTATCTAACATCCGTGAACTGCTGCCAGTATTAGAAGGCGTTGCTAAAGCGAGCAAACCACTTCTGATTATCGCTGAAGATGTTGAAGGCGAAGCACTTGCGACACTGGTTGTTAACACCATGCGTGGTATCGTGAAAGTTGCTGCGGTTAAAGCACCTGGTTTCGGTGATCGCCGTAAAGCAATGCTGCAAGATATCGCTATCCTGACTAACGGTACTGTTATCTCTGAAGAGATCGGTATGGAGCTTGAAAAAGCGACATTAGAAGATCTGGGGCAAGCAAAACGTATCGTCATCAACAAAGACACAACAACTATCATTGATGGTGTTGGTGAAGAGTCTGCTATCGCAGGTCGTGTTGCACAAATTCGTCAACAAATCGAAGAATCAACTTCTGATTATGACCGTGAAAAACTGCAAGAGCGCGTTGCTAAATTAGCTGGCGGTGTTGCTGTAATTAAAGTTGGTGCGGCAACTGAAGTTGAAATGAAAGAAAAACGTGCTCGCGTCGACGATGCGCTGCACGCAACTCGCGCAGCGGTTGAAGAAGGTGTTGTTGCTGGTGGTGGTACTGCACTGGTACGTGTTGCCGCTAAACTGGCTTCACTGAAAGGCGATAATGAAGAGCAAAACGTGGGTATCCGCGTTGCACTGCGTGCGATGGAAGCACCAATGCGTCAAATCGTCACTAACGCAGGTGAAGAAGCTTCTGTTGTTGTTAACAAAGTTAAAGCAGTTCAAGGCAACGAAGGCTACAACGCAGCAACTGACACTTATGGTGATATGATCGAGATGGGTATCTTGGATCCAACTAAAGTAACTCGTTCTGCATTGCAATTCGCTGCATCTATCGCTGGTCTGATGATCACAACTGAAGCGATGATTACTGAAATGCCTAAAGATGAAGGCCCTGATTTAGGTGCTGCAGGCATGGGCGGTATGGGTGGAATGGGCGGTATGATGTAAGCCAATTGGCCGCATCACGCTCACACAGTCAATAAGAACTGTTAAGCCTTCTAACCGGTATTGTTGGTATTAACCGACAATACCGGTTTTTTATATGAATAAATATGTTTGAGTTGATTGATGGTAGGCCGACCGAATGTCTAAAGTGGAGAATATCGATAATCTAAAATGACGCGAAAGATTTCGATACGCTTATTTTGAGTAAAAGCCCTTGAATTTGCTAATTGTATAATTGTGCATTTATTTTTGCGCAAAGACCGTGCGGCAGGTTATATTTGGAGTAAGGCAAAAGGTGGTTTGGTGAGTAACCAAAGGTGAAAGCGTTATAGGCTCTTTATATTTCATGTGATGTTTCGAATTATTTAGAGTATACGCGTTTTATGGTAAGCTTTGTTTGCTGACGAGGGTGGGCAAATTTTATGGTCATGCCTTTGTTGATACTTTGAACCGTTATCCATATCTCTCAATATAGATCTGGCGAATTTTGGCTGTAAATAGGCGCTCGAGTGACTATAATTTAGTAGCGCTAATGAAGATCAATTCAATGATGCCGTTAATAGCAACGGTATATTGAACAAAGAAGGGAATGAGTGGTTCTCAAACCAGCTGCAAAAACACTATGATAAATGAGGGAAAACATGCGTATTAAAGTATTGCTTGGTGCTGCTGCATTACTACTTTTAGCAGGTTGTTCGACAACAACTAATTTAACTGCGGCGGGCTCACAAGTTCGTTTTGTTGAAAACCAACCTGGAAGTGATTGCCAGCTTCTTGGTCAAGTCACAGGAACTCAAAGCAACTGGTTGAGCGGTGTCAATAGTGAATCAAGCTCTATGCGCGGCGCGGCAAATGATCTGCGTAATAAAGCAGGCGCAATGGGCGGAAATGTGATTTTTGGTGCGACTAGCCCAAGTGAAACTATCCTCTCTAGTTTTATCCCAGTTGATAGTAAAATGGTCGGCCAAGTTTATAAGTGCCCCTAAAATGAATATCTGACGCCCGATCGTATAGACGATGCGGGCGTTTTATTTCAGCACTGTCTTAGGTTTAGGTCGAGTAACGTCTTACTCGGCTCTCCGCCAATCTCCCGTGCTAATTTTGGCACCAAATAGCCAGAAACCTTCCCAAGCAATTGTTGTATTAGCAACCTAGCTTCTTGGTCGCTCACTAAGAAATGCGCAGCCCCTTGCACCTTATCTAAAACATGCAAGTAATACGGCAGGATACCCGCATCAAATAGCGCATTACTTAAATTCGCCAATGTATCTGCATCATTGTTCACCCCACGTAACAGTACGCTTTGATTGAGTAAGGTCACGCCGGCATTTTTTAATTTTTGCATCGCGGCTTTAAAGTGATCATCTATCTCATTAGCATGGTTGAGATGCGTTACCATGATCACTTGAAGACGTGAGTGAGCAAGTCGCTGACACAGGTTAGTGGTAATGCGTTCGGGGATCACTACAGGTAAACGAGAGTGGATCCTCAGCCGCTTAATGTGGGGGATCGCTTCGAGTTGCCCAATTAACCAATCCAGTTCACTGTCTTTTGCCATCAAGGGATCACCCCCTGAAAAGATGATTTCATTGAGTTCAGTGTGGTTTTTTATATAATCCACAGCTATCAACCAATTATTTTTGTTTCCCTTATTATCTTCATAAGGAAAATGTCGGCGGAAGCAGTAACGGCAGTTTACTGCACAGCCCCCTTTCACCAACATCAATGCTCGGTTGTGATATTTGTGGAGTAAACTGGGGATCGCATTATTTTGTTCATCTAATGGATCTGTAGAAAACCCCGGATAGGTATCAAATTCTGCTTTTGCAGTTAATACTTGCAATAGCAGAGGGTCTTGTGGATCGCCTTTTTTCATGCGCGAAATAAACGGCCTTGGTACACGTAATGGAAATAATTTACGTGCGTCGTTGCCATCTTTCGATGCTTGATGGCTTTCTAGCCCCAGTATTTGAAGCAATTCATCAGGATTAGTGATTGCTTCAGCAAGTTGTTGTATCCAGACTTCTCTGGATGAGGTATTTTGAGTTACAATATCGACCATTTTTTGGCTATGCCATTTTTAGTGTATAAATTAGAGGATCTCCATGGCTACTTATAGTACCAATGAATTCCGCTCAGGTCTTAAAATCATGTTAGATGGCGAACCTTGTGCAATTCTTGATAGTGAATTCGTTAAACCGGGTAAAGGTCAAGCGTTTGCACGTGTTCGTATTCGTAAACTGATTTCTAACAAACTGTTGGAAAAAACATTTAAGTCTACTGATTCTGTCGAAGCCGCAGATGTCATGGATATGAACTTAACTTACCTTTATAACGACGGTGAGTTTTGGCATTTCATGAACAACGAAACTTTCGAACAGCTTGCAGCGGACGAAAAAGCGGTTGGTGATAACGCTAAATGGCTGATCGACCAAGCTGATTGTATCTTGACTCTGTGGAATGGCCGCCCAATCGCGGTGACTCCACCTAACTTTGTTGAGTTAGAAGTCACAGATACTGACCCAGGTCTGAAAGGTGATACAGCGGGTACTGGCGGTAAGCCAGCGACTTTAAGCACGGGTGCAGTGGTTAAAGTTCCTCTGTTCGTTCAGATTGGTGAAGTGATCAAAGTTGATACTCGTTCAGGCGAATACGTTTCACGCGTGAAATAATACCTGTTTGCTTGAAGCTAAAAAACCGTAATGTTGTAAGACATTACGGTTTTTTTTACCCAAAAAGAGAAGCTGAATTTAACAGCACTTAAACCCGCCTTTTCCACCATAGCGAGCATCTTGGCGCTCTTTAAAGAACTCTTCATATGTCATTGGTGCTTGATCTGGATGATTAAGTCGCATATGAGCAACGTAATTGTCATAATCAGGCACACCAATCATCATTTTGGCTGCTTGCCCAAGGTAACGAGCCGCATTGCCGAGTGAACCAAACATCTTAATCTCCTTACTTCGCTTCTAACTTTAGAGCGCTTGAGCGTTATTTGAAAACTCGAGCCACAAATAGGATGAGGTGGCTCGTTTTCGTTGAATCTAAGCGTATCTTGTCCATACACGATGAATTAGTGATGGCGTGTATTCGCAACAATTTCCTGATAGTTAGCTGGCATTGGTTCATATGGAACTTCATTCGCTGTTGGCTCAGAAGATTTCAATGCTTTTAATGCTGTACGGATTGAGAATATCGCGAGTAGCACGACAACGATCATAAAGAAAATTGTTAACCCAGCATCTAAACGGTTATTAAAAATCAACTGTGTTAGTTGCGACTCAGTATATTGCGATGGGATATTTCCACTATCAATCATTGCTTGGAACTTATTGGCTACAGCGAGGAAACCAACGCGCGCATCTTCACTGAATGTTTTTTCCCATCCTGCGGTCATTGTACAAATAAGCAACCATGCAGTAGGCACCAAAGCAACCCATGCGTAGCGTTGACGCTTCATTTTGAACAGGACTACAGCACAGAGCATTAAGGCCATACCTGCTAGCATTTGGTTTGCGATACCAAAAAGTGGCCAGAGTGTATTGATACCACCGAGTGGGTCAACAACACCTTGATGAAGGAAATACCCCCATGCAAGTACACATAATGCTGTTGCAATTAGGTTTGCAGGAAGTGAGTCGGTTCGTTTCAAAGAAGGTGAGATCACGCCTAATAAATCTTGTAGCATAAAGCGTGCCGCACGGGTTCCCGCATCGACAGCCGTTAAAATAAACAGCGCTTCAAACAAGATAGCGAAGTGATACCAAAACGACACATTCATTAAACCGCCGAGGGCGCCGTGTAAGATATAGGCCATGCCTACCGCCAGTGTTGGAGCTCCACCTGCTCGAGAAATAATGCTGTTTTCACCGACCTCATTGGCGATATTTGTTAGCTGCTCAGGTGTTATTTGGAAGCCCCAGCTACTGACAACTTGTGCAGCCGAAGCGACGACATCTTCAGTACCTGCAGGTGCTAACATCGCCATAGGGCTGTTCATGGCAAAATAGACACCGGGATCAATCACACAAGCGGCAACCAATGCCATAATCGCGACAAACGATTCCATTAACATGCCGCCATAGCCGATAAAGCAAGCTTGGTTCTCATTCGCAAGCATTTTGGGGGTTGTTCCTGATGAAATTAAAGCATGGAAACCAGAAACAGCACCACAAGCAATAGTAATAAATAAAAACGGGAACAGATCACCTGCCCAGACAGGGCCTGTGCCATCAATATATTTGGTCAGCGCTGGCATTTCTAAATTGGGGTTTAAAATAAGAATACCAATGGCTAACCCGATGATGGTACCAATCTTTAAAAAGGTAGAAAGGTAATCGCGAGGTGCCAGCAGTAGCCAAACAGGCAGAACTGCGGCAACAAACCCATATCCAACAAGCATCCATGTCAGTTGCACACCGGTATAGTCAAAATACGGTGCCCATGTTTCACTTTCGGCAACCCAGCCACCTGAAATAATTGCAAATACAAGGAATACCAGACCAATAATAGACACTTCACCAATACGACCAGGGCGAATATAACGGGTATATATTCCCATGAATATCGCAAGAGGAATGGTAAAGGCGACTGTATAGGTGCCCCATGGGCTGTGTGTAAGGGCTTTGACGACGATCATCGCAAGCACTGCAAGGATAATCACCATAATCATAAAGCAAGCGATAAGGGCTAAGATGCCCGCAGTATTCCCCATCTCTTCTTTGACCAATTCACCCAGTGAGCGGCCATCTCGACGAGTCGACACAAATAGCACCATAAAATCTTGAACCGCACCCGCTAATACGACCCCTGCTAGCAGCCATAACATGCCTGGCAGATACCCCATTTGAGCGGCTAATACCGGGCCTACCAGTGGTCCTGCTCCTGCAATTGCTGCAAAATGGTGACCGAAGAGAATTTTTTTATCTGTCGGAACGTAATCTAAGCCATCGTTATGACGGATAGAGGGTGTCATTCGTGTTGAATCGACTTGTAGTACCTTTTTAGCAATAAACAGTCCGTAATAACGATATGCGATTAAATAGACACAAACCGCTGCAACGACGATCCATAGCGCATTAATTTGCTCGCCTCGATTTAATGCGATATAACCGAGAGCAAAAGCGCCTAATATCGCTAGCACAATCCAAATTAATTGTTTACCCATAGCCATCCCATCCGTTTTATTATTAAGCCGTTTGCATTTTTGTATTTGCAGATTACTGACACATATAGCTAGAGTTAACGGAAAGGCAAGATAGCTAAAACGTGAAACCTAACAGTGAGTAAAAATAAATTTCATAACTGTTATTAATATCACTAAATAATAGCAGTTAACTGGATTTTATTTCGATTTCAGCTAGAGGGAAAGCGATTGATTTGTGAGAAATGCTATTTATTTTCTTTATATTGCTATTATACGCTGGTGTAGTTGGTGCATATAAAGAGCGAAATCATAGGCAGAGCTTGAAAGTCTATACCCTGCCTAGTTTGGCTTAATGGCTTCTGATCCGTTGGATGAGCTTTTTACCAAATAAGGTAATAATCAGCCCAAACATGATGAGTATCAACCCAGCAAATTGTATGCTATTTATATGCTCATCAAGGAATAATGCACTGCTGCTTAGGCCGAATACGGGCACCAACAGAGAAAAAGGAGCAACCCGCCAAGCTTCATAGCGACCTAATAGAACACCCCACAAACCATAACCCACAAAAGTAGATAGATAAGCAAGGTAAATGATGGTGCCAAATACTGGCCAATTAAAATCAGATAGGCCTTGTACAATGGCCTCTTCACCTTCAAATAGCCATGAGCTTATTAAGAAAGGGATAATAGGGATGAGAGCACTCCAACTGACCAAGGAGAGTGCACTGCATTTTTCCTCTTGCTGATTGTGCATAATCATCCTATTGGTGATATTACCACATGCCCATGAAAGCCCTGCGATTAGCGTAAAAGTTAATCCTAATAATGGAATATCATCCAAGCCACCGGCTGTTGCACCTTTAGCCAATATTGTTAGCCCAACGACGGCAATTAGCATTCCTATGAAATGGGTGGCTTGTAGAGATTCTTTTAAGATGACGGCACCTAAGAGTAAGGTGAAAAAGGCTTGGGATTGTAAAATAACGGATGTGACCCCAGCGGGCATACCGACACGAATGGCACAAAAGAGGAAAGCAAATTGACCAAAGCTAATCGTTAACCCATATAAGAGTAATAATTTGAAGGGGATCTTTGGGCGTTTAAAGAAAAAAATAGCGGGAAATGCCACGAATATAAAACGCAATGCCCCTAATAATAATGGTGGAAGCGCGGTAACGCCGAGCTTAATGATCACGAAGTTAACACCCCAAATGATAACCACACACAGGGCGAGTAATATATCTTTGAAGCTCATGCTACTCTCAATGGCTGTCGTAAGTGAAGCTTTCTACTCTACCTCTGGTTGTATAATTTCGCGATAGAAATTTTAATACAGTACAAATATGTAAATTTCTATTGTTGATTGCAGCTAATTTGTTATTTTTTATTACTTGAGTTGGGGAAATCGAGGATTTATAATGGTATTTCACTTCACGTTTTCAGGACGACCTGAATATGTACTCTAAACTGTTTGAAGTGCAGTAGAACGACAATAGAAGCATATAAACCGATACAATCGGGTTTAGTCGACAATACTGTAAGCCAAATATGGATGAGTGCACACGTTAATTAAATAATGGGGACGACCCCGGTTACATTCGGGAGAAAAGCAATGGCTTGGATCATCCTCTTATTTGCCGGTTTATTAGAAGTTGTTTGGGCCGTTGGCCTAAAATACACTCACGGTTTTACACGTCTTACCCCAAGTATTATTACAATCGTCGCGATTATTGCGAGTATGGGGCTATTAGCTTACGCAATGCGTGATTTGCCAGCAGGAACCGCTTATGCGATATGGACAGGTATTGGCGCTGTTGGTACGGCCATTGTCGGGATTATTTTCTTGGGTGAATCAGCCAATATATTCCGCTTACTTAGCCTTGGGTTAATTATTATTGGTTTAATTGGCTTAAAAGTTTCAAGCTAAAATAAATATGCTCGTCAATACGGGGGCAAATAGGCGCCCGTATTGACGGGAGATGATAAAGTTTCAATCAGTGAAAATGTGCCGAAAAATATAGACTAGATGTTTGTGTTCTTTAGTACGTTGAAGATCCCAAATTCGCCGTTATATTTCCAAATCCTGTAGAAATAATTTCCCTGAGACATTTATTCATTAGTCAACATGCTCTTTTTCGGGTTAGGTGCTAGGTGTTTTCACTTGTGTGCTCATTAACACTGCCTCTTTATCAGGAAGCTATGCTAGGTTTACTTACTTGGGTTCTCTTTTTTTATCAATAGCTTGATTGAAGTTAATCTCTTTATTTTGATTGCGAATATGCTCTTTGATTTCAATTTCTAGAATATTGAGATCCCCTGAGCGTATTTTATCTAATAGCACTTTGTGCTCATCAATAATTTCTTCCATAGGCTTGGTAAAGGTTGATATCCCAATGATAATGGTCAACTGCTTAGAGACGTTTTCCCATAATGCGGTTAGGGTATTGTTACCGCTTAATTGGCATAATGTTCGGTGGAAATTCACGTCACAAAGCGAGAATTCATAGCTATCCGCTAATTTTGCTGCTCGCGCCATTTGCACAATACACTGGTTTAACTGTTCGATAGATTGTGGATCTAAATGCTTATTTTTGGCGATAAAGGTTTTAATAGCCTGTCGTTCTAATAGAATTCTGACTTCGATCAGTTCATCCAGCCTCTCTTCTGAAACAGGGGCCATTCGAATGCCTTTAAATGGCTCATTAATCACGATCCCTTGGCTTTCTAATACTCTTAAGGCTTCTCTAACAGGAACACGGCTGACATTCATTTTTTCTGCAATTTCTTTTTCAACAATACGATCCCCTGGCAGGATAAATCCACGGGTTGCCGCCTCAACAATTTTATCTACCACATCATCAGTGAGTGTCCTTGCTTTGATTGGCTTCCAGTAATCTTCTTGCGAGGTGATTTTCTGCGATTGTTGCCCTTTTCCAACTGTCATGATGTTTAGCCTATTAAATTTGTTACTAATCAAAGAATTAATTGGTAGTTTATTGCGCCTTTAATGCATCAAAATTATCACATTGGCCAGCAATAAACCAATAAAAAACCCACTATTGCGATATTTTTTCGAGGGGGAGATAAACCCAGAATGGATCACATATTCAACAATTGAATATTGTATACAATCTTACAATGTTGTTAAATGCTTCAAATTCAGTTAAGCAAGAGAAGGAAAAGACATGAACAACATGCTTGAAGATATAAAAATTACTGAAATTGTTGCCGTGCCTTTATTTGGGGAGAGCCCAAAAGGGGGATGGTCCAATGAAATCAAACCAGAAGATTCGATCCACGCCATTATTGCGGTGCACACTGATGCTGGCATCACGGGGTACGGCAGCGTATTCACTGATGGTCGCTTAGTTGAAGCCGCCATCCCTGTACTAGCATCTTTATGTATTGGTGAAAGTGCATTACAGCCAGAAAGAGTGTCTGAAAAACTTAGACAAAATACATTTTGGATGGGGCGCGGGGGAACGTTAACACATACGATTAGCGGCATTGATATTGCATTGTGGGACATTTTAGGTAAAGCAACAGGACTCCCCGTAAGTACGTTACTTGGCGGTAATTATCGTTCCAAAGTACAGCCGTATTGCTCTTTACTCATGGAAGAACCAGAGACGATGTTTAACGTGATCTCTGATTATAAAAAGCTTGGTTTTAAAGCATTTAAAATTGGTTGGGGCCCATTTGGACGTAACAATGATGCCAAATTAGATAGAGCAATTGTTGAGGCAGCAAGGGATGCGGCAGGTTACGAATCACACTTGTTAGTTGATGCGGGCGCAAGTGATGCATATTGGCCAAATGGCTTGAAATGGGCAATCCAAACATCGCATATGTTAGCGGAATATCAAGTTGGTTGGTTTGAAGAAGCGTTACGTCCGGATGACCTTGAGGACTTTAAAGTGCTGCGTAAAGAAAGCCCAGTGTCGATTGCGGGTGGTGAAGTGTTAACCCGTCGTCAATCTTTCTTACCATGGCTCTCTCAGGGGGCATTCGATATTGTTCAACCTGACGTGACGAAAGTGGGCGGCATTTCAGAGCAACGCCGAATCGCATGGCTGGCTGATGAGTTTGGTGTTAAGTATGTTGGACACGGTTGGAATACCGCAATGGGGCTGGCGGCCGACTTACAAATGGCTGCAGCCTTCCCACAAGTGGATTTTGTCGAGTTTATCGGTGGTAGCCAATATATTGATGGCATTGTTAAAACACCATTTAAAGTGGATGAGCAAGGGTATTTAACGATCCCAAAATTACCGGGGCTTGGTATTGAGCTAGACATCGATAAATTAGCGAAATTCACAGTTAATCCAGAGCGTTTGTTTAAGTAACTTCATATACATAAGCCAGATAGTGACAACACTATCTGGTTTCCTCTCCTTATTAAAAGGTATGGTTACGATGAAAAATAAGAACAAAGGTACAAAAATAAGGTTTTCGATAGCGATATTAATGACGCTTGCGATTGTTATTAATTACTTAGATAGAACTGTTATGTCTGCAGCAGCACCGACTATCTCAGAAGAACTGCAAATTTCGCCAGAGATGATGGGATGGATAATGTCGGCGTTTTTCTTGAGTTATGCATTATGCCAAATACCAGCGGGTTTTATTGCGGATAAATATGGTCAAAGAAAAACGTTGGCAGGGTCTGTGTTGTGGTGGTCATTAGCAACGGCTGCCACAGCATTAGCCAAAACACCACTGAGTTTTATTTCCACGCGAATTCTAATGGGAATGGGGGAAGCGGGGGCATATCCATGTAATAGTGGTATTGCGGCAAAATGGTTTCCAGATCGTGAACGCGGCAGAATAACGGCATTATTTGATAGTGGTTCTAAGTTTGGAACAGCGTTCGCAATGCCATTAGTGGTGTGGATCATTGCAAAATGGGGCTGGGAATCAGCATTTATTATTTGCGGCGCATTAGGGGTTCTCTGGGTTTTTGCATGGTTAAAGGTATATCACGATCCTGAACAACACCCAAAAATTAGTGCTGAAGAACTTGCTTATATTCGTGATGGGCAAATTAAAAAAGATGGTATTGATAATATCCAGCCGATGAAGTGGTATCAGTTGATCCGTTATCGCAATGTACAAGCTATGTGTATCGGCTTCTTTATGTTGGACTACGCCATTTATTTCTTTATTACTTGGTTCCCTGCTTATTTAATGATGGAACGAGGCATGAGTTTAGAAGAAATGGGATTTGCTGCCATGTTACCACCACTATGTGGGATCGCAGGTCAATGGCTGGGTGGTTGGACGACAGATTATCTGTATATTAAATATAATAATATCAACCTTGCTCGTAAATTACCGATTGTGGGCGGCATGCTGATTGCAACCAGTATCGCATTTTCGGGGTTAGTTGAATCTGTTACTTTAATGATGTTTTTACTGTGCTTATCTTATGCGGCACTCGCATTTGCAGCCTCAGCAATATGGTCTTTACCAGGAGATGTTGCACCACGAAATATGACGTCGGTCTTAGGTGGAATGCAAAGCGCTGTTTCTAACTGTGGCGGTATTTTAGGACCTATTGTGACTGGATATATTATTGCAGCAACCGGTTCGTTTATTTGGGCATTAATTGTATCTGGTATTGCTTGTGCAATAGGGGCATTGGTTTATTTAGTGATGTTAAGAAATATTAAGCCGATTACGCCTGATAATGAATCGTTAGAAAAATCAAATTAAACAGCTATATTATTTAAAGTTAAGGTCATAATGTTTATTTTCGATAAGGAAATAGAGGCAAAAAACATTGCCTCAGGTACGCGACGTAAGTTGTTCCCTGGCAGTGAAAATATGATGATAGCAAGATTATCTTTCACAACCGGTACATCAGGTGACTTACACGCTCATCCACATGAACAAATGAGTTATATACTCAAAGGGAAATTTAGATATCAAGTGGGGCATGTGACTAAAGAAGTTGGAGAAGGCGATGTTGTTTATATTCCTTCAAATGAGAAACATCGCTGTGAATGTTTATCTAATGGTGAAATTTTAGATATATTCGTACCAATGAGAAAAGACTTTTTAGATAATTAAATCATTTTGCTAAATGATTAAAAATCTATTGATAAAATAGAGGGGATCTCGATGTCTAAAATTGGGATCTCCTCTCTATTTTTTAATAATTAAAATTGATCCATTAATTACATGATAAAAAACACAACCAGTAATAATCAAAGCAGTTTTATCATTGAGGGAAATACACTAACGTGATATCTCAGATATGTTATTTTTCTTTTTTATTGATTTTTCGCTGATTCAAGACAACAAGTCAAACATAAAAAAGTAAGCATAAAAATGGGGATAATCATAAACGGTGAATAAGGTGAATATTGTCTGGTAATCTTGCCGATAATAGATGTAGCAATTAACTTAACAGGAATGCGGCACCTTATTAATTAAATCTCTCAGTAGGTTGAGAAGGCTGTTACATCTGTTATCAATGAGACTCTGTAACAGGGAGCAAAAGAATAGGATGATGCTCTTATTTATTGGGCCATTTCCCGAGAATTGGTGAGAAAAATAATAGCCCAAGATGTTGAGTGCCAATAGGACACCCTAGTGTTGGGTTAAGCCGTTGCGTCGAACATATTGATTTACGCAATAGTGGATAATACAGGTATCGCCAAATCTAGTTCGGATAGCACCATGTAGGGTAATCATTCATGCCATAGCAGATTTATTGAAATCGCTAGTTTTGATAAAGAAACGGTCATTACAGTAACCAGAGAGCGGCTTAATAACGTGGAAATAGAAAGGGAGATGAGAGGCAGTATAATGAAAAATCCCTCATAGCGGTGAGGCATATGAGGGATCAGTAAAGCTGTTACAGAGCAATGACACCAATAATAGCGATCACGCTAATAATCGCCGCACCACCATAAAATACCCATTTTGATGCTGGGACATGCACTTTAAAGTCGTGCAGTGTGTGGTGAATACGGTGCATAGCGCACCATACTGGTAGAATTATCATGAGCAGTAAGAAAATACGCCCGATAAAACTTTGGCAGAATGCGACAATACGCTCATAGCTTAGCATTTCAGGTGCAACACCTAATGGGATTAATATTCCCAAGAGAATGATGATAGCAGGTCCAACAATGGCACTCCACATACCACCGGCACCAAATAATCCCCAGAAAACCGGTTCATCGGAACGTTTAGGCGTTAGATTCATCAGATCCTCCGTTGATTAAAATAGCAGTGCGATCGCTAAAATCGCTGCCGTAACTAAGATCGTTAATGCCCAAAAACCTTTAACAATTGGCTCTTGTGACATTTTTTTATCACCAACGATAATACTGACGGCTTTTGGAGCTAGATTAAACCATGTTGTGGTATGAAGTAGCGTCGCAGCCAGTGTAATAATGTTGATAATAATGACGATTGGATTACTTAAAAATCCAACAAAGCTTGCCCAAGATTCTGGACCACCTTTTAATGCGAATACGCCGAATAACACTAAAAGGCTAAACCATAGCTGAAGAACGGAGGTACTTTCACGTACGATGTAAAAGCGGTAGAAACCTAACTTTTGCCACCAGTCGCCCTTCATTTCCCTTACATAGGGTTTACGTTTTGTAGTCATGACTTCAATTCTCCTTATCGTGGCTTCAGCATGGCGATAATAAAGTCTTGCGCGCTGGCTGCTTTCGCTTGCTGGATTGCAGCTGCTGGGTCAACATGCTTAGGACAGACTTCAGAGCAGTAGCCTACAAATGTACAGCTCCAGACACCATCATCACCGTTCAATAATGGCATGCGTTCTTTTGCTCCGTGGTCACGGTTATCTAAGTTGTAGCGCTCAGCCAAGGTAATTGCAGCAGGACCAACAAATTCAGGATTCAAACCAAACTGTGGGCATGCGGCATAGCACAAGCCACAGTTAATGCATCCAGAGAACTGATGGTATTTTGCCATCTGTGCCGGAGTCTGCTTATTCGGACCTTCTGAAGGCTTACGATCGTTACCAATGATATAAGGCTTGATAGCTTCTAAGCGCTCAATAAAGTGAGTCATATCAACCACCAGATCACGCTCGATCGGGAAGTTGCCTAGCGGTTCTACCTTCAACCCTTCAGGGTAGTCACGTAGGAAAGTTTTGCACGCTAGTTTGGGAACATTATCAACCATCATGCCGCAAGAACCACAAATCGCCATACGGCAAGACCAGCGATAAGACAGATCAGGCGCAAGGTTATCTTTGATATAACCTAAAGCATCCAGCAATGAGGTTTGCTCATCATAAGGGACATCATATGCCACTAAATGGGGCTCATTATCCGTTTCAGGATTGTAGCGCATGATCTCCATTTTTAAGTGTTTCATATCATCCATTAGCTTGCTCCTTGTTTGCCTTCTCTTGAGCTTCAGCTTCTGCACCATAAACACGTTTTGCTGGCTGAGATTTAGTAATCTTCACATCACTGTATTCAAGACGAGGTGCGCCTTCTGGGTTATAGAATGCCAATGTGTGTTTTAAGAAATTCACATCATCACGTTCAGTGCAGCCTTCGTCGAGACGTTGGTGTGCACCACGAGACTCTTTTCGATTGAGTGCGGAGTGTGCCATACATTCGGCAACATCTAAGCCAAATCCAAGCTCAATGGTATACAACAGATCGGTATTGAAAACGCTGCTATGGTCGGTAATTTCAACGTGTTTAAAGCGCTCTTTCAACTCTGCAATCTTATCAATGGTTTTTTGCATTAATTCAGGGGTACGGTAAATACCGCAGCCTTCTTCCATTGACATACCCATTTCATCACGGATTTTCGCCCAACTTTCTTTACCTTTTTGGTTGAGAAGTTTGTTCAGATTATCTTCGATATCACGAGTACGTGCTTCAATAGCATTTGCATTCGCTGGGGTTGCTTCTGCTGCATGTTTTGCGGCTTGCTCACCCGCTAAGCGACCGAATACAACAAGCTCAGCTAATGAGTTAGAGCCTAAACGGTTTGCACCGTGGAGACCGACAGAAGAACATTCGCCAACAGCAAATAAGCCTTTGATGCGAGTTTCACAGTTTTGATCTGTTTCGATCCCCCCCATCGTATAGTGAGCGGTCGGACGAACAGGAATTGGATCAGTGACTGGGTCAACACCGACATAAGCTTTTGCTAGTTCGCAAATGAAAGGTAGGCGTTCATGTAGTTTTTCTGCACCAAGATGACGTAAATCTAGATAGACAACATCACCACGATGGGTACTAATTGTGCGGCCAGCACGCCATTCATGCCAGAACGCTTGTGAAACTTTGTCACGAGGACCGAGTTCCATATATTTGTTTTCAGGTTTACCGAGTGGCGTTTCGGGGCCCATTCCGTAATCCTGTAGATAGCGATAGCCATCTTTATTGACAAGAATACCGCCTTCGCCGCGGCAACCTTCTGTCATTAAGATACCAGAACCAGGTAGGCCAGTTGGGTGATATTGAACAAACTCCATATCACGCAGTGGTACGCCATGTCGGAAAGCCATGCCCATACCATCACCAGTTACAATACCACCATTAGTATTATAGCGGTAAACACGTCCAGCACCGCCAGTTGCCATGACGATAGAATTGGCACGGATTTGAACCTTTGTGCCTTCCATCATGTTGAGTGCGACAAGACCGCGAACTTGGCCTTCATCGACGATGATATCTAGGACAAAATGTTCGTCAAAGCGTTGAATTTGAGGATATTTTAATGAGGTTTGGAAGAGGGTATGGAGCATATGGAAGCCAGTTTTATCGGCTGCAAACCATGTACGTTCAATTTTCATACCGCCAAAACGACGGACGTTAACTGAACCATCTGGTTTACGGCTCCATGGACAGCCCCATAGTTCCAGTTGAGTCATTTCTGTTGGGCAGTGTTCGACGAAATATTCGACGACATCTTGCTCACACAGCCAGTCTCCACCAGCAACCGTATCATTAAAATGATAGTCATAGGAGTCATGGGCCTGAGTTACTGCGGCTGATCCCCCCTCGGCAGCCACGGTATGGCTACGCATAGGGTAAACTTTTGAGATCAGAGCAATCTTGATGTTGGGATTTGCTTCTGCGGCAGCAATCGCTGCACGTAAGCCTGCGCCCCCGGCCCCGATAATCGCTAGATCGGCATTGAAGGTTTGCACTGCGCTTCTCCATTGTTCAAGTGTAAATTGATAAATTCTTTTAAATACTTTTGATACTTAGCTATCTGCTTGTCAGTGCCACGTAATGTGATACTGCAAAAACTCTCTTTTTTAATAGTAAATAATATAATAGCTAATAATGACTTATCATGCTTTGAATTATAGCGAATAGTCCTCATGATAAATTTGATATAGAGGGGGGTTTTAGGTGATTTAGCCTATAAAATGTGATCTATGCCAAGTTTTTATTAATTGTTTTTTCATACGTGGCATTTTAAGTATGGTGATGAGTAAAAAAAACATAAATTCAAATAATTACCATCATCTTTAGCAAAATGGATGGAGGGGAAATCTATTTGTACGATTGGGAATCGACTGGCCTAAAGAGAATAATAACAAAAATGTTGTTAGCTTGTATTTTTTGTCCTAAAGATTTACACAAAAATTAAATACAGTATGTTTGTGCTGTTATTTCTGACGTTTCCTTTCACGAAATAATAACCTATTTGTTTATTAATAATGAATGTCATTTATAACATCAGGTTAACATCATATTAGAAATAATCATGATTGCTTTCTCAAGTTGACTTAAGGATTAATGGTATAAAAACGTTTTTTTGCTTAATCGATTGAAGCCGAGGATAATCACGCATTATTTCGCTCACCTTGCTATATTTTTGTTTGTCTACAGCGATTATTACGGCAGCTTATACATCAATTACATTTGATTAGTGCGAATGGATTGTTTGTCAGGCAAGAGGTGAGTAAACTGCACGACTGTGTTTATTTTGGAGTTATATTAATGAGTGAAGTAGCGGACTGGCAGCCAAGCGCACCCATCGCTAACCTACTACAGCGAGCAAAAATCATCGCTGAAATTAGACGTTTTTTTACAGAGCGCTGTGTGCTTGAGGTTGAAACTCCTGCCATGAGTCAGGCGACCATCACAGATATTCACCTTGTACCTTTTAATACCCGCTTTGTGGGGCCCGGTGCAGCACAAGGGATCGATCTCTATTTGATGACCAGCCCCGAATACCACATGAAACGTTTATTGGCAGCGGGCAGTGGACCAATCTACCAACTCTGTCGTAGTTTTCGTAATGAGGAAGCAGGGAGACACCACAACCCTGAGTTCACGATGCTTGAATGGTATCGTCCACATTATGATATGTACCGTTTAATTAATGAAGTGGATGACTTGCTTCAACAGGTGCTGGATTGTGAAAGTGCTGAATTACTTTCTTATCAACAAGCCTTTTTACGTCATTTAGATATCGACCCTCTCTCGGCAGAAAAAAGCGAGTTAAAAGAAGTCGCTGCTCGGTTGGATTTGAGTAATGTCGCTGAGCACGAAGAAGATAAAGATACACTGTTGCAACTGTTATTTACGATGGGCGTAGAGCCTCATATCGGTAAAGAAAAACCAGTTGTGGTGTATCATTTTCCTGCAACTCAAGCATCTTTAGCAGAAATTAGTACTGAAGATCATCGTGTTGCAGAACGTTTTGAAGTTTATTTTAAAGGTATGGAATTGGCGAATGGCTTTCGTGAATTAACCGACGCGAAAGAGCAACGCCAGCGTTTTGAGCAAGATAACCGTCGACGTGCAGCCTTGGGGTTGCCTGTTCATCCAATTGATGAGCATTTGCTTGCTGCGCTAACCCATGGCTTACCTGAGTGCTCTGGTGTGGCTCTTGGCGTCGATCGTTTGATTATGATAGCGTTAAAGGCTGAAAAGATCAGTGATGTGATTGCTTTCCCTGTCACAATTGCTTAACAGTGTAGATTGCAGCCAAAGGGCTGCAATCTGCTTTTTAGTGATTATGGATGCTGTTTCTGTTTTTGGAGAAACTGTACACCTAAGTCAGGGAAATCAGTGAATGCACCATCTACGTCAGCTTGATTGTAGATAATATCAAAGAGTTGTTGTCCATCCTTAGCGTATTTTGGCAATTTATCGACCCGGATAGTATAAGGGTGTACCGCCATATTATTGGCATGGGCATCTTTTACCATACCCGTTAGCTTAATATTGTTAGGTGTTGAATCTTCACTAACCAACATATGGTAGTCAGGACCAATACCATCTGCATATTTAGCGACTTCCTTCATTGAGCCGGGTTTAAACATCCAATCATAACTATAGTTAACCCAAGTTCCATCTGGTTTCTGTTCTTGTGTTTCGTTCCAGTCAGTGTAGGCAATCAGCTGGATAAGTTTTAAATTCATCCCCATTTCAGGCATTAAGGTGTTCTTAATACGCTTGAGTTCATTTGCATCAAAGCATTGAAGGTAAACATTCGAGTTTTTATCGGTATAACCATACTGTTTCAAGACTTCGAGTGTTTTTTTCGTAATATCTTTGCCTTCTTGCTGGTGGAACCAAGGGGCTTTAATTTCAGGGTAGATACCAATATTTTTCCCTGTCGATTTATTCAGACCTTGAACAAATTCGATTTCTTCTTGGAAGGTATGGATCCGAAAATCAGATTTGCCCATGGGGAAGCGGTTAGGATAGCTCTGAACCTTCTTGCCATCGACAATATTAAACCCTTCAGTGAACTTTAATGATTTGATTTCATCAAGAGTAAAGTCGATAGCATAATAGCGGCCGTCTTGACGTGCTCGATTAGGAAAACGCTCAGCGACGTCTGTCACGCGATCAAGGTAATGGTCATGAAGTACCACTAACTCATTGTCTTTAGTCATGACTAAATCTTGTTCAAGAAAGTCAGCGCCTTGCGCATAAGCCATCGCTTTTGCTGGTAATGTATGTTCTGGTAGATAACCACTGGCACCACGGTGTGCGATCACGACTTTCTCGGCGGCTTGTGCCACCGCTGAAGCTGACATCACTAAAACCATACTTGCCACCAATGTTTTTAATGGGAAGTGCATGATTGTATCTCCTTGTCACTTTTTTGGTAAAAAAAGGGCTATATCGTTTTTTGATATAGCCCAGAGCTTAGTGCGTTAACGTGAATCTTTAATGAAGTGTTAGTTCATTTTCGCTAATTCACGTTTGTGTTTAGATTCGCTAATCATCACAATAAAGAGTAAAACTACAGCGAGTGCAGAGCCACCGATCATGACGGCAAAGCCACCATCCCAACCGAAGTAGTCAACGGTATAACCAACGATAGCACTTGCCGCAACGGAGCCACCAAGGTAGCCAAATAGACCCGTAAAGCCAGCAGCAGTCCCCGCTGCTTTTTTCGGTGCAAGTTCAAGGGCATGTAGACCAATCAACATAACAGGGCCGTAGATTAAGAAGCCGATGATTAGCATACAAGCCATATCAACATTTGGGTTACCAGCAGGGTTCAGCCAGAATACAATCGTAGCAATTGTAACTAAGAGCATGAAGAAGACGCCTGTTGCTCCGCGGTTACCACGGAACACTTTGTCCGACATCCAACCACAGATCAACGTACCCGGAATACCTGCATATTCGTATAGGAAATAGGCCCAAGAGGATTTATCCATTGCAAAGTGTTTCACTTCACGTAGATAGGTAGGTGACCAATCAAGCACACCGTAACGTAATAGGTAAACAAAGACGTTAGCAATTGCGATCATCCATAACAGTTTGTTCGGGAACACATACTTCATGAAGATCTCTTTTGCCGTTAACTCTTTTTCATCTGACTCTTTGTAGTCAGGTGGATAGTCATTTTTATACTCTTCGATTGGTGGTAAACCACATGATTGCGGCGTATCACGCATGAGAGCAAAAGCAATCATTGCAACAAGGATTGCTGCGAATGCTGGCATATACAGAGCCGCTTTCCAATCGTTGAACCATGCCATACCTAGCATAAATAGTAGAGGAGGAATACCACCCCCTACGTTATGAGCACAGTTCCAAACAGAAACAATACCTCCACGTTCTTTTTGTGACCACCAGTGAACCATGGTACGACCACAAGGAGGCCAGCCCATACCTTGGAACCAACCACATAGGAACAGCAACGCGAACATGACCATGATGCTAGAGGTTGCCCATGGTACAAAGCCCATGATGAGCATGACGACTGCGGCAAGGATTAGGCCTGCCGGTAAGAATACCCGTGGGTTAGAGCGGTCTGATACAGACCCCATAATAAATTTAGAAAAACCGTACGCGATAGAGATCCCTGATAATGCAAAGCCCAGATCGCCTTTGGAAAAGCCTTGTTCAACAAGGTAAGGCATCGCTAAGGCGAAGTTTTTTCTTACCAAATAATAGGCTGCATAACCAAAGAAAATTCCCATGAAGATTTGCCAGCGTAGTCGGCGATAGACTGGATCTATCTTTTCTGCTGGCAACCTCGATATATGAGGTGCTGGCTTAAAAATGCTTAACATATAGCCTCCGATGGCTTATTAATCGTTATTTACTCTTATCTCTTATATTTCTATATAAAAGACTGTGAGTGTTTATTCTTGATAGAGTGATAAAAACGAAAGTATTCGAATTTAATTTCGAGCAATTTCTTTCATAAGTGCTCTTATGATAGTCATAAAAAAACATTCTATCTGTAATCTACTGCACAAATATCTGTTTTATTTATGGGAGGCATAGTTAAAGTCATTTAAGGAGGAAAAGAAACCATAACAGATGAAATTATTGTGATTAACATCACGAATTTTGTCTTTTTATCGCTAATTTTGGTTTGATTGCTTTCGTTTTTGTTCCTTATCAAACATCAAGCACGTTTCTTGTCTATATTTAGTTATAGATTATAAAAATAGACCATACTAAAAGTAATGTTGATTAATGTGAGGAATGCGACATGAATGGCTCATCTGTGACTGAAACGGATGTCATCATTATCGGTGGTGGCGCAACAGGTGCAGGTGTTGCTCGTGATTGCGCCCGCCGAGGATTGAAAGCAGTTTTACTCGAAAGGCATGATATTGCAACAGGCGCAACAGGACGCAACCACGGCTTGCTACATAGTGGTGCTCGCTATGCTGTCACGGACGGGGAATCAGCAAGAGAGTGTATTGAAGAAAACAAGATACTAAAACGTATTGCACATCATTGTATTGAGAAAACTGACGGTTTATTTATTACGTTACCTGAAGATTCTCTCGAATACCAACAGCAATTTATTCAAGCTTGCCAAGCGGCAGGTATTGATGCTCATGCTCTCGACCCCGCAGAAGCGATCCGCCTTGAGCCGTCAGTCAATCCCCAATTGATCGGTGCTGTGAGAGTGCCTGATGGTACTGTTGATCCTTTTCGTTTAACCGCAGCTAATATGCTGGATGCTCGCGAACATGGTGCGAAAGTGCTCACTTATCATGAAGTCATCGGACTAATTCGAGAAGGTGATAAAGTACGCGGTGTAACAGTTTACGATCATCAAGCTAAACAACAATATGATATTTATGCTGAAATTGTGGTTAATGCTGGGGGGATTTGGGGACAAAAAATCGCAGAATACGCAGATCTGAAAATCAAAATGTTCCCTGCAAAAGGTGCGCTTCTGATCTTAGGCCACCGATTAAATAACATGGTTATTAACCGCTGCCGCAAGCCTGCTGATGCGGATATTTTGGTACCTGGAGATACGATTTCACTGATCGGCACAACATCGACACACATCGAATATGATCAAATTGATAATATGTATGTGACACCGGAAGAGGTCGATATTTTGATCCGCGAAGGTTCAATGCTCTCACCCGCATTAGCGAAAACACGCATATTGCGCGCTTATGCGGGGGTTAGGCCACTAGTTGCCAGCGATGATGATCCTTCTGGTCGTAATGTGAGTCGCGGTATTGTGTTGTTGGACCATGCGAAACGCGATGGCCTTGAAAACTTTATCACAATTACTGGTGGTAAATTAATGACTTATCGCCTCATGGCAGAATGGGCAACAGATAAAGTGTGTGAAAAATTAGGGCATACCGCCAAATGCACTACAGCAGATGCCCCTTTATCAGGGTCGCAACATAGTGCTGAAGAGGCACTGCGTAACGTTATTTCAATTCCTGCCCCCATTCGTGGTTCTGCAGTCTATCGTCATGGTGACCGTGCTACCGCGATATTAACGACCGATAGACTAGATAAGAGCCTTGTTTGTGAATGTGAAGCGGTTACCGCAGGTGAAGTACGTTATGCTGTTAACTCATTAACAGTTAATAACTTACTTGATTTACGGCGTCGGACTCGCGTTGGCATGGGAACATGCCAAGGTGAGTTATGTGCTTGCCGAGCCGCTGGGTTATTAAACCGTTTTAATGTGACAACACCACATGAAACCGAACAGCAGCTAGGACATTTTTTGAATGAGCGTTGGAAAGGCGTAAGACCTATCGCTTGGGGGGATGCATTGCGAGAAAGTGAATTTACTAGTTGGGTTTACCATGGCTTATGTGGCATGAATGAAAGTACCTTAGATAAGGTTTCTAACGAGGAGGCTGACCATGAAATATGATGCAGTCGTGATGGGCGGGGGGCTCGCTGGGCTTATCTGTGGTATTCGCTTAACTCAATCAGGTTTATCTTGTGCCATTGTGAGCGCAGGGCAAAATGCGTTGCACTTTTCATCTGGATCTTTGGATTTATTAACGCATTTACCCGATGGCCAAAGCGTAGAAAAACCATTAGATGCCCTAGATAAACTGAGTGAGCAGGCGCCAGAACACCCGTATAGCCGGCTTGGTAAACTTTCGGTGATTAAACTCACTCATCTTGCAGAGACACTATTACAGCAAAGTGGCGTAAAACTTAAAGGTTCTAGCGATGAAAATCATTATCGCATAACGCCATTGGGTCATAAGCGCCTAACATGGTTGAGTCCTGAGTTTGTGCCTACAGTTAACCTCCATAAAAAAATGGATATGGGAAAAATAGCGGTTGTTGGTATTGAAGGTTTTTTAGATTTTCAGCCGCAAATGGTGTCTGATGAGTTGCAAAGAGAGGGAGTCAGTGCGAGTGCTTATTATGTTCATTTGCCGCTCCTTGATAGACTTAGAGAAAACCCCAGCGAATTTAGAGCTATCAATGTGGCACGTTGGTTAGATAGGCCTGAAAACATGGCGCAAATAGTGGCTGAAATAGCACCACTAGTCGTTGATTCTGATACTATTTTTATGCCAGCGTGTATCGGATTAGATAGTGAAGAGCCTTTGCTTGAGCTACAAAAGCAGCTTGGTAAACCCATCTACTTGTTGCCTACATTACCCCCTTCATTGCTGGGGATCCGATTGCATGAGATGCTGTTACGTCAATTTCGCCGTCAAGGTGGGATCATCATGCCGGGTGATAAGGTGACTTCAGTGAATTGTATTGGGTCACGCATAGAATCAGTGAATACACGTAATCATGGTGATATTTCACTCAAGGCTTCTCAGTTTGTCTTAGCCACCGGCAGTTTTTTTAATAATGGGCTTGTTGCTGAGTTCGATCGTATTTATGAGCCATTAATGAACCTTGATTTATGCCATATTCCTCAGCGTGCACAGTGGACCAATAAAGCATTTTTTGCTTCACAGCCATATATGACGTTTGGTGTTCAAACAGATGAGCATCTACGGGCACAAAAAGAGGGGCAAACTGTCGAAAATCTTTATGTGGCAGGCGCGGTTTTAGGCGGTTTTGACCCTTTAACTGAAGGTTGTGGTGCGGGAGTTTCATTGATAAGTGGCTTACATGCAGCAAATGAAATTGTGGGCTATTTTGAACGACAAAGAGCCATGCAGGCGGAGGTGGCGCAATGAGTATTCAGGATGCAAGCTTTGAAAGTTGTATTAAATGTACTGTTTGTACGACCTATTGCCCTGTAGCGAAAGTTAATCCGTTATATCCTGGGCCAAAACAAGCGGGTCCTGATGGTGAGCGTTTACGTTTAAAAGATCCAATGTTATATGATGAGGCATTGAAATATTGCACTAACTGTAAACGTTGTGAAGTTGCATGCCCATCGGATGTTAAAATAGGCGATATTATTGCTCGTGCTCGTAATACATACAGCCAACAAAAGCCGAAATTACGTGATGCAATACTCAGTCATACCGATTTAATGGGATCACTATCGACACCTTTTGCTCCAGTGGTAAATACCATCACGGGGCTAAAACCAGTTCGTCAAATTCTCGATAAAGCTTTAAAAATTGACCATCGTCGGGAGTTGCCTAAATATTCCTTTGGAACATTTAGACGTTGGTATGCAAAACAAGCGGCGGAACAACAAAAATTTGCAGAGCAAGTTGCCTTTTTCCATGGTTGCTATGTCAATTATAACCATCCACAGCTCGGTAAAGACTTAATTAAAGTGTTTAATGGAATGGGAATTGGCGTTCAACTATTAAAACGCGAAAAATGTTGTGGTGTGGCGTTAATTGCGAATGGCTTTATGAAACAAGCTAAGCGGCAAGCAAATGTTAATTTAGAATCGCTACAAGAAACCATCCTTGAGAAACATATTCCGGTTGTTGCAACGTCATCGACGTGTACTTTTACACTCCGTGATGAGTATACACATGTTTTAGATGTCGATACCTCACAAATGCGCGATAACATTGAATTAGCAACACGTTATATCTATCGCTTATTAGAGCAAGGCAGAGAGCTTAAACTCAAGCATACACCTCTGAAAGTGGCTTATCATACGCCTTGTCATATGGAAAAAATGGGTTGGACATCATACACATTGGAGTTGATTAAGCGTGTACCTGGCGTTGAATTGATCGTACTCGATTCTCAATGTTGTGGTATTGCAGGAACATACGGCTTTAAAAAAGAAAACTATGAAGTTTCTCAAGGGATTGGCGCAGGGTTATTTCGCCAAATTGAAGACAGTGGGGTTGATATGGTGATTACAGATTGCGAAACCTGTAAATGGCAGATAGAGATGTCGACCAGTAAAAAATGTGAACATCCGATAAGCCTGTTAGCCAAAGCATTATAATAAAAATAATGAGCTGTTTAGTTAACCCGTTAGGGAGAAAGGAGCCCACCTTTCTCCCTTTTTTGTAATAGTACTGCCATATTCTATCATGCCGTAGTAACCTTATGATTTAATGCATAATGATAGGTTTGACATGTTAGACACGGATCCCTCCTTTAGACTTAGAAAATTGACGCGAGAAGATAAGGACTTCTTTTTTCAACTGTATACGAACCTCGATGTTTTACGTTTTATTTCTAACCCAAAAACGGAAAAAGAAATTCTTGCCGCGTTTGAAAGTCGATTAATCGAATGGAATTTACATTCTGAACATTGGCTATGTTTAGTGATTGAAGATATTGAAACTCACCGGCCTATGGGATTGATTGGCTTTTGTTTATCATTAGTAAATCAACAGCGAGTTGGTGAAATTGGTTATTTGATTGACCCTACTTTTTCAGGTAAGGGCATTGCGACGTCGGCTCTGAAAATGCTGTTATCATCCCCTGATTATGCACAAATTCGCACATTTATAGCAGTAGTGACCGAAGGTAATATTGCTTCTGAAAAAGTGTTGGTTAAAAACGGATTTTCTATACAAAAAGTGATTACTGCAAACTATGAGATTAATGGTTTTGTGTATGATGATATTTGTTATGAATTAAATCGATAAAACATCACGCTGGTGGTGAATAAACAACACCAGCGTGATGGAGAGTTAAAGTGATTTCTGTAAAGTTTCCAGCAGTAGCAACACTGATGTTCCACCAGGATCTGCATGGCCTATACTGCGTTCACCTAAATAACTGGCTCGGCCTTTTCGTGCTTGCATAGAGATTGTTGATGCCACACCTTGTTTTGCAGCTTCTACAGCCGCACTTATTGCTTCATTTAAGGTTTGTGAAGTCGCTTTTTCAAGTGATTCACAAACAGGCCACCAAACATCGCACATGGTTTTATCATTAGGTTCGGCTTTGCCTCGTGATACAACACCTTCCGTTCCTGCTTTGAATAGCTCAGCTAAATCAGCAATGCTTAAATTTTCTTTACCAGCAGCACTTTGCGAAGCTTTAATAAAAAATGTGCCGAAGAGTGGACCACTTGCGCCACCGACACTAGATAAGAGTGTCATTCCGGTGGTTTTCAGTAAGGTAGCAATATCTTTGTCTTCAACAGAAGGTAATTTTTCGGCTACTTTCTGAAAACCACGATGCATGTTGAGTCCATGGTCGCCATCACCAATAGCGGTGTCTAGCTCGGTAAGCCGATCTTGTTCATCAGCAAAAGTTTGTGAACACTGTATCAACCAATGATAAATTTGCGGTTGTGTTAAGTTCATGATGTTTTGGCTCCATTTTTACTGCTTAATTTATTGGTTATTGGGAGTAGAAGCTTTGTGTTATCAACACTTCCAACGTAAAGCCGGGGTATTGACTGGTTCATCCCATAACATTAAGTCTTCATCATCCACTTTTAATAGCGTAATTGAGATGCCTTGCATATCAAGTGCGGTGCAATAGGAGCCGACAAGGCTACGTTCAATAGTCAAACCAAAATCGTGACAACAAGTTTGTAGTCGGTGGTACACAGCGTACAACTCAGATAATGGTGTGGCGCCAAGGTTATTAACTAATGCAATTACGCGATCGCCTTTTTTCAGAGGGTGTTTAGTGTGTTTATGCTCTTGCCAGCAGCCATTTTCACGATCCCATTGGCGGATTATGCGTTCGTAGTGACCGTTTTCGAGCAAAGTTTCAAACATTTGATCGACAGTATCGTCTAAATTAGTAAATTTGCGCCGTTCAATGCCGGGCTCTCCGTGGATCCCCACGCCAAATTCCATTTCGTTATCTGGAAGTTCAAATGAGCGTTTTCCTGCCGCGGGTACGGTACAGGCTTGTAAGGCAACACCTAAACTATAACCATGATTATTGATCTTGTGGCCTAGTTCCACTAATTGCTCAAGAGAATATCCTTTGGTCGCTGCCGCGCCGAGTATTTTTTCCATCAAAACGGTATTAGCGACACCTCGGCGTCCTGCTGTGTATAAACTATCTTTTACTGCAACATCATCATCAACTAATACGGTAGCGATTTTGATCCCTGCATCGTGTAAGAGTTCAGCGGCCGTTTCAAAATTTAGGACGTCACCAGTGTAGTTTTTTATGATCATTAATACACCTTCGCCGCTATCGATGGCCATTGCACATTCCATCATTTGGTCTGGTGTCGGGGATGTAAACATCTCTCCTGGGCATGCTCCATCTAACATTCCTTGACCAATATATCCGCTATGCATCGGCTCATGACCGCTACCCCCACCGGAAAGTAGGCCAACTTTGCCTTTGATAGGTGTATTACTATGAACGAGGTAGGTTGGGTCAACATTCAAACGTAATTCAGGATGAGCAGCAATAAGCCCTTGATTGACTTCACTTATAATATCTTCAACACGGTTAATCAGTTTTTTCATCTTATAAACTCCAAAAGATAGAGAGTGATGGTTATTTCTGTTCGTTTGTGTTCTTTTTTGGTTGAATTAAAACGGAATTGGCGCGGATCGTTTCGATTGTGCAACCAGACTATCACGGCTGTGAGATTATTGATGAATAAAACCAATAAAATGAGAGTTAGATCGGTAATTTTTCAGAGGTGAGCGAAGGGGAGTGCTATTTCCCCCTCGCAGTTGCACTAATGTTGATTGGCGAGTTTTTGCTCGGCAGTTTTGGCAAAAAATGTCTTCAAAATAAAATTGAGTAAAACACCATAAGCAGGTAAGAAAAATAGCATACAAATAAATAGCTTAAAGGTATAGTCAACTAAGGCAATCTCTACCCAATTCGCAGCCATAAAAGGATCACTGCTTTGATAAAATGCAATAAAGAAAAAGGCAATGGTATCAATTAAATTACCGAAGAACATGGCGCAGGCGGGGGCAACGTACCAACGTTTATTTTGACGTAATCGGTTGAACACACTGACGTCCATTATTTGCCCAAGGACATAAGCCATAAAGCTAGCAGCGGCAATTCGAGCCACAAATAAGTTAAATGTATTTAATGCTGCTACTCCTTGCCATTCACCTTGAAAAAATAGAGCTGATATAACATAGGAAATGAGTAGAGCAGGCAACATGACCGCAGTGATGATCCGACGTGCAAGTGGTGCACCATAAATACGTACAGTAAGATCAGTTGCTAAGAAAATAAATGGAAAGGTAAACGCTCCCCATGTAGTGTGAAAACCGAAAATATTAATCGGCAACTGTACAAGGTAGTTACTAGAGGTAATAATTAAAATATGAAATAAAGACAGCCAAATTAATGCACTGGCTTTTTGCTGTGCTGTGAATGAAAACATATTGTACCTTTTTAAGTAGCAATGGGGTGAGGGAACCCATAAAAAACTTTCCCGACATTGGGAAGTGCGCATAATACGCTTGTTGCGCAACAAAAGCAAAACTGTTACGTCAGAGAGGATAATTTTATTATATAATTAGAGCATCTTTTATTTTTTAGAAGCGTAGTTATGTCTGATTTATTTTTAAATGCCACTAAAACTCTTGATACACTTGGTTTGCGTTGCCCTGAGCCAGTTATGCTAGTTCGTAAAACTGTTCGAGGAATGAATGCTGGCGATACTTTACTCATCATTGCAGATGATCCTGCAACTACACGTGATATCCCCGGTTTTTGCCGTTTTATGGAGCATGAATTGCTGGCAGTTGAAACGGAACAAACCCCATACCGTTATTTGTTACGTAAAAAAACGGAAGGCCTGTAAGCCTTTTTTAGTTAAATAGGCTGCTTGCGTGCGGTGAGCTTAAAGGCTATCGCACGAATATGGCATTATTACTGGTAAGTGCCCTTATCCTCTTGAATGATAAGTTGTAACTCCTCATAGCTAAAATTTAGGCTCTTCATCACAAGTTCGAAGCTTGCACCATTTTTTAGGAGTGAAAGTGCATTTTCATGCCTGGCTTTTTGCATGCCTTCTATCTTGCCTTCTATCTTACCTTCTATCTTACCTTCAATCTTACCTTCTAGTTTGGCTTTATCTTTTAAACGTTGAGCGATATTCATAGCAACACCTTGATGGTTTTCGATTTGTTCAATTAACTGTTGAATTATTTGTTCAAAATACTGAGATGAATCTAACGTAGTGAGCAGATAATTAATAATAATGCTGGTATCTTGCTCACTATTATAGTGCCTATTTAATGCTTGGGCGAGCAGACTAGTCACTTGCTGATATTCGTCACGTAGATTTTTATGCTTCAATGCAAGTTCCATTACTGCAATCTTTCGATGATTAACTAACTCATTGTCATCAATAACAGTGATATCCACTAATGGAAATGGATTAAAGTACAGTTCATCAGCGAGTTCGGGCCAAGAAAAACAGTGAGTCCATGTTTTCAAATAGGGATAGGGGGAGCTATCTCCATGGTAAAATAAAATAGGTACTACGAGTGGTAAACTTTTATGGCCTTGCTGAAGGTGTTGATTCATTGCCAAAAATGAATAATGCATTAAGCGCCAACTCATTAATTTATCAGGTGTTGATTGATGTTCAATAAGGAGGTAAAGATAGCCATCACCAACTTCTGTTTGTACAGTATAAAGAACATCAGATAATCGAGAGCGCAGTTTTTTATCGATAAAAGAAGAGTTAGTAAGTGCTAATGTATTAAAGTCACATAAAGACCGAATATGTTCTGGCAAATGAATGTCGAAAAAATCGCGAGCATTATCTATTTGGGTTAAAAAACCTTTAAAAGCGGCATCATGTGGTGTTGTAGGGGCTTTTTGTATCATACTCGCCTTCATCAATGTCCTTATGTTACGAAGATATTAGCGAATATAGAGATAAAATAGAAAAAAGTTACTCCTAATTTAACGTGAAAAAATAATTTATTTTTTATAAGCGACATCTCATTACTTGTTGTATTTAAAGTTTTTATTACTATTTAATAAAAATTAAAATGTAAGAAATGATAGTTTACTAGATAATAATGATTAAACGTTCTATTTATAACAAAGAAGCGCCGTTATGGCGCTTCTTTAATAATACAATAAATATTATTTTTTAATTTGTGGTAGTTTTACTTTTAGTAAACGTACCGCATTTGCTGTCACTAAAGCTGTTGCTCCTGAGTCAGCAAGAACAGCGACCCAAAGCCCTGTTATTCCCAGTAGGCTGGTAACTAGGAAGATTGCCTTTAACCCTAAGGCTATTGTGATATTTTCACGAATAATCTTACGAGTGGACTGTGATAAAGCAATCACTTCAGGTAATCCAGTTAAACGGTTATGAGTCAAGGCAGCATCGGCAGTTTCCAAAGCAACATCCGTTCCACTACCCATTGCTACACCAATACTTGATGCTTTCATGGCTGGGGCATCGTTAATACCATCGCCGACCATCATAGTGCTATGGTTACGGTTTAATTCCATCACAGCAGTGACTTTATCTTCAGGCAGTAAACCTGCACGGTATTCCATACCTAGTTGACCAGCTATAGCTGCGGCTGCGCGAGGATTGTCGCCTGTTAGCATCACCGCATTAACATTCAAAGCCCTTAACATACTCATGGCATCTATCGCATCGCTTCGTAATGTATCTTGCAGCGCGATTAAGCCGATGACTCGGTTATTTTCCAGTGTGATAACGACTGTTTTGCCTTCCGCCTCTAGTGATTCAACTCGATTTTGCCAAATCCTATCAAGTGGGCTATCCAAACGGCTTGGGGCGCTCACTAACACATGTTTACCATTAAGATAACCTTCAACCCCTTTCCCTGCGAGAGCCTTACGATTTTCGGCTTCAACGACGTTAATTGATAAGGCTTCTGCCTTATTTATAACGGCTTTTGCTAAAGGATGATGAGAGCCTGCCTCAACAGATGCAGTGATTTGTACTAGTTCATTTTCAGTTATACCGTCGACAGGAACCAAATCAGTAACATGAGGTTTACCTTCCGTCAACGTTCCTGTTTTATCTAGTGCAATAGTGGTGACTGAACCTAACTGTTCGAGCGCTGCACCGCCTTTAATTAATGCACCACGACGTGTGGCGGCTGCTAACGCAGAGGTGATTGCCGCAGGTGTAGAAATCACTAAAGCACATGGACAACCAATCAGCAGCAAGGTTAAACCTCTGTAGATCCACGTTTCCCATGGTGCGCCAAAGAATACGGGAGGGATCACCACGACTAATGCTGAAAATAGCATGATCAGTGGAGTATAGATACGACTAAAGCGGTCGATAAAACGTTCAATTGGTGCTCGACGTTCTTCAGCTTCCTCAATCAATTGCAAAATACGGTCAATCGCGTTTTGCCCTTGCTCTGAAACCACTTTCATCTGTACTGCGCGATCGACAGATAAGCAGCCTGCCGCTACTTTTTCGCCAACATTACGTTCGACGGGAACAGATTCACCCGTGAGTGAGCTTTCATCAAAGCTGGCGAAGCCGGAGATCAATTCCGCGTCAGTTGGTAAGCGACCACCGGGTGCAATTTCAATGATATCACCTGGACGTAGCTGTGAGACTGGAACTGTGGTTTTCTGACCATTTTTAATTAATAAAGCTTCTTCTGGTACAAGTGCCATAAGAGCACTGACACCGCGTCGTGCTCGACCAGCAGAGTAAGACTCCAGCATTTCCCCCAACATAAATAGTAAGATAACCATCGCGGCTTCTTCTGTTGCCTGAATAAAGATGGCACCGATAGCGGCGACAGTCATCAGGGTCTCGATCGCAAAAGGTGTACCAGTACGGATCAAACGTAATGATTTACGCGCAATGGGATAAAGGCCAAATAAAGTCGTTAGTGTAAAAGCAATGAGACCAATTTGAGGGTTAATGCGCTCCACCCCCCAGCTAATAGCCATTAAGATGGCTAAGATGATCACAGGCTTCGACTCGCTCAATAGGCTAGGCGGAGGTGTAATAGTAGCAGCACTATTGATACCAACATCTAATAGCTCATAGCCAGCCGCTTCTACGGTTGCGCGGACAGCGGAACTAATATCTTTATCGGCATCAACAACGAGTTTTTCTGTGGCAAATAGGACTTTAGCCTGTTTTACCTCAGTGATTTGTTTTACCGCATTTTCGATTTTTTGAGCGCAGCTAGGGCAATCCATACCGCGAATTATCCAATTGAAACGTTGCCCTGCGGCTTGTGCAGGTGCAACATCATTTTGCAGCTCACTTGAAGAACTGCAACATGCCGTATGCTGATGGCTATGCTCATGTTCTTGATGATCATGTGCTTGATGAGAGGTTGAACAGCAGCTCTGGTGCTGATGAGCCTCCTCATCATCGTCAGGATGTTTCTCGACAGTATCGTGTTCGTGAGTATGTGAGTCATTACTTACATTTTTACTGTTTTGAACCGCAGTTGAAGAGCAGCTGCTGCTCGAACAGCAAGCGCTATTATGTTGATGTGCTTCTTTATGGTTGTGTGAGTGCATATGCGCCCCCTTATCAAACAATGACCTTAATCAATATTGATAAGTCTATACTTTGGAGTCTACTCCAGAGTCAAATAGATTAGGGGATGCCAATTGATAAAAAATGCTATTTGAGAATTTTATCAATTGGCAGTGAAGAAAGTTATAAATAAACCGCGCGGATAATGAAGAATTGTCCGAGGAAATAGAGGGCCGCGACAATGGCTTTCGACGCTTTAAAAGGAAAGCGGAAACGAGCAATTAGCCAAATACAGTTAGAAATAAACAGCAAAAATGCCCCGACCATGATTGAGAAGTTGTAATCGCGACCTAGGCCAAAGAATTGGTCACCGGCTACCCAAGCCATAATCATACTCATGATTAATAATGCAAAGATCATTGCCTGTAACTCTTTGAGTTTTGTCCAAATTACACCTAAAGTGATAGCTGCAATAATCAGAGGTATTGGGAGCCAAGGGAGATATAGGCTGAAATCTAACTGCATACCAAAACTGATGGTATAAAGAAGATAACTTACAAACAGCAAGGTTACAGATGCAAGTAAGCGCTCACTTGAAAACATTCTCATCATATCGGCGAGTAATGAAACTGCCAATGCAGCAAGGATCAAATATCCTTGTGTGGTGAGAAAATCTGCATTCCAGCCCCAGAGCAATAACAGTATCAGTGTGACGGGACGAAATAACCAACGTTGCCACTCAGGGCCACGATATGCTGCATCAACATACAGCCAACCAGAAAAAAGTACTGCAAGGAATGGCCAACTAATCATAAACACATCCTTATAAATTCAATGAATGAAGCAACTAGGGTGGTGTTCCTTCTGTATGATTAAGATAAACTATACTGATGAACACTTTAAGCACAATGTTAACTTTATGAATAAACCTATCTTACTTATTATCGTATTGGCGGTTATTGCTGTCTTGGCAACAAAGCGCTTTTTTGACCAACGCAAGCAAAATGAGATCAATGATAATGCTGTGCCAGTCAGTTATTCGGTGGTTGTTGATAGTAAAAAAGATTACCCTTATCCCAATATGCGTTCCCGTGAACGGGATGTGGTTTCACCTGAAACCTTTCGTTATGAGGTCTATTTTAAACCACTAAATAATACGGCTGTGATTAAAGTGATCGTCAGTGAATCTCAATATCAAGCTATTGAACAGGGTCGCCAAGGAACGCTCCGTATGCAAGGAACCCGATTCTTAAGTTTTGAGCCTGACGAATAACCTAATTATTCTTTCTTATTATTCTCAAGCGCTTGTTTTTGCTTTTTTTGCATTGCTAACATTTCAAAGACACCGAAGAAAAAAATTCGGGTCTGTAACCAGCCGGATAATTTTTCTCCTTTAGCGAGTGTTGCTTTCAGGAGGACAGTTTGCAGTGCATGCATAACAATCATAAATATCATGGCAATATCCATAAAATATTTAAATGGCTTAGGAAAAGGCTGGATTAGATTAAATATCATAAACCCCCAAACGCAAATCATTAGCACTCGACCTGCATTAACTAGCATGGCTGTTTTCCTCAATTGAATGGCGAATAAATAAACGATAAGCCACTTGCCCCGCAATTTTCTCACGATGCAGTTGCCAATTAGTGGGGATGTCAGTAAGTGGTGACTCCGCCTCTGACTCAACATATATCCAGCTTTCATCTGCCAGCCATTGGTTTTTTTCTAACAACTGGATAGTGTCGCTTAAGAGTCCTTTACGAAAAGGAGGATCAATAAATACAACATCAAAAGGTGTACCATTTTGACCCAGTATTTCAAGGCTGTTACCGTTGATAATGTTAGCATTATCAGATTGCAGGCGCGCTTTATTTTCTGTTAGTAACTGGGCGTTTTGTTTATCCAATTCAATAAACGTCACACTATCGGCAAAGCGTGATAGTGCTTCAAATCCTAATGAACCACTACCAGCAAAGCAGTCAAGGCAACGAGCTTCACGTATGATAGGCATTAACCAGTTAAATAAAGTTTCTTTGATTCTATCTGTAGTGGGACGTAAGCCCTCACTATCACGAACAGGGAGCTTTCGCCCGCGCCATTTGCCACCGATAATGCGTATCTGACCTAAAGAGGCGCTTTGTGGTTTTTTTGCCATAATATCCATTGCTACTCAGTTTTGTTGAGCTTTATAAAATGCGTTGTCTTATTGTAACGCGCCATTTTCACAGTTTTAACTTAAAAAATCAGATTAAATTGTCATGATTTTTCTTTCAGATATGTGTTGCGGCGCGATGAAATGATAGACTGCATGTAATTTTATTGCGATTTAATTATGAAGCGCCATGTTTTTACCGCGAGGAGTGTAGTGGCTGATGGCTAAAGACAAGAAAAAAGGCTTTTTCTCATGGTTGGGTTTTGGTCGTAAAGACGAGAAAGAGGCTCAACAGCAAGAAGCAGAACAACAAAAAAAGATAGATGCAGACAAAGAGATAGAGCTGCAAAAACAAGACATTGATGCTGCAAAAATGGCAGAAGAAGCTGAACGTCAGTATCAAGAGAAAAAAGCAGAGGAGCAGGCTGCAATTAAAGCGGCTGAAGAAGCCGCAGAGCGTCAGTATCAAGCAGACCAAGCTGCTATTAAAAAGGCAGAGGAAGAGGCAGAGCGTCAGCGCCAAGCCGAGCTAGCCGCAAT
>NZ_JAMPMC010000035.1:0-49426 GCF_028477945.1 Providencia sp. PROV261
GGCTAACCGGATGGTGCCTGAAATCGAAGATGTGGCGGATAAAGTGTATACCCGCGACCTATTTGGTAACGATTAATTCCCTTATTTTTTCTGATCTATCACTAGCCAGCTGTTATGCTGGCTAGCTCACAGTGGATACTTGCCATTCTTTAACTATAATCTGCAACAATCGCTAAGAAATGAATGTAGGTAATTGTTAGCATTGGTTGAAACAGATGGTACGGTGAAATGGCGAGCAATGAAAAATATAATAAAGTCACAAAAAAATGGGTATCAGGTTTATCAAAAAGAGAGTGATATAGATTATTGGCAAGTCATTGATGATTATATCCAAGGCAAAATTGTTGGTAAAAATCTCAATAGTGGCAATATGGAGCGCAGTGTCGCTCGTATTACGATTAATGGGAAAAACTACATCATTAAGTGTGAAAAAGAGCGCGATAGTCGTTTAGAAAAGCGAATTATGCGTATGGTGCATGGCCCTTATTTTTCCCGCCTACTTTATCGTTTAGTGCGTGCGCAAAATCAAGGTTGTACTATCACAAATGATATCTATTTTGTGGCCGAAAAGATGCGCTGCCGAGAATCCATTGAAACATGGATTATTGCCGAATATGTTGAGGGCACAGTACTTTCGGAGGTCAGCGATATCACGCCTTATTACCCCGAAATAGCAGCACTTATTAACCAACTCCATGCTTATGATTTAGCATCGAATGATATTCATGCAGGTAATCTGGTGCTCACCGATAATGGACTTAAAATTATCGATTTATCAGACTTTGGTCATCTCGCGATTTGCAAAGCGAATGACTTAATTGCATTAAAACGGTTTTATGGTATCGAACCTGATAAAAAGAATTTTATGTACCAATTTATCATGTTGCGAAATAACATTCGTCATTGGTCGCGTAAAATACGTGGTAAGAAAACGCGTTTATAAATGTCGCGATATACGCCATTAACGCTGATTTAGCGTGATGATAATGCGTCCAAAAATTCAGGCACAAAGCTACCCGTTCCACGACAGCGTTGCTTTGCAATTTCGCCTGCTTGTTTCATGATGGCACATGTATTCGCGATATTGACTAACCGATCTCCGGGTAATGCACAGCTTGCCGCAACAACGGCAGATAACCCACAACCGGTACCGACAACACGGGTCATTATTGGGTGGCCGCCAGAGATAGCCATCGTTCTTTGACCATCGGTAATATAGTCAATTTCTCCACTTATCACGACAATGGTTTGGGCTGCTTGGGCAAGAGATTGGGCGGCAGGTAGGGCATCATTCGTGGTGTTTAATGAATCGACACCTCGACCACCTTGGTTAAATCCTGCTAGCGCCATAATCTCAGACGCATTACCACGAACGGCAGTTGGCGATAAAGCCAGCAGTTCATGACAAAAGCGGGTGCGAAAGGTCAGTGCACCAGCCGCAACGGGATCTAACACCCATGGCTTTTCAGCTTTTTTAGCACTGTGTACCGCTAATGACATGGCATTTTGGCGGTTTGCGGTCAATGTGCCTACATTAATTAATAAACCATCAGCAATAGCAGCAAATTGCTCCGCTTCTTCGGGTTCAATCACCATAGCAGGGGAACAGCCGAGGGCTAATAAAATATTAGCAGTAAAGGTTTGTACAACGTCATTGGTCATACAATGGATCAGGGGTGAATGTTCAATAAATCGCTGCTTAGTTTTTGAAATTTGCTCTTCTGAAGTCGTTTCAAATTGCATCACTGTCTCCTATGTCACCTGATCTCGCCAGTCTTTGTTAACCTAAAATTAATCCGCCAAATAATTTTCTAATACCATTCCACCCGCACCTTGAGCGACGACTTCATAGGAGTCATTTGCTGGAAAAATACGGGTTTTAATATGTGGAAATGCAGCCATTTTCGCTTCTATCGACTTTTTCGTCATGGCAAAAAAATGGTTTTTAGGTGTCAATGTACCACCACATACCACAACATCCGGCTGTAATGTTAAAATAGCGTTTGCAATCGCAAGGCCATAATAATAGGCAGCTTCCTCTAGCACTTCTAAACATAATTTATCATCCATAGCGAGTGCTTGGAAAATAGTATGATAATTAATCTCCGATTCAGTGCTGACTAACTGATTAATGATTGAAGATTTTCCTAATCGAATTTGCTGAATAATGCGTGCTTTTATGGCCGATAAGGAACTGTATTGTTTTAAGCATCCATAAGAGCCACATTCACATCTTAGCCCTCGAATATCAATCGTCGTGTGACCAAAAGCTTGAGCGGTACTGATTGGCGCAGGGGCAAAGGTATTATTGATGATGGTACAGCTACGTATGTCCGTATCACAAGTTGTAAATAAAAAACGTTGGCTTTTTGAATGATACCTTAAACGGTATTCGGCAAGCGCGGCAAAGGTGATACCACTGCCCAGTGTCACAAAACAGGGCACTTTATTATCAATATAATTGAATAGGCTACTGATCTGCTCATCATATTTAGTAAAGTCGACCTTATCTCGTTCTAGAATATGATCAATGGCGATGCCAATACCCAGTATTTTTTCGATTGTTAATTGGTGCTCAGATAATAACTGTTCAACTTTGATCAATAGGTGATCCAGCATATTTTCTGCTGTCTCTAGCTGTTCATTTTTTATTTTCAGCATGCCTAAAATATCTAATTTTAGGTTAAGCAACATAATGGTTGAGTAGAGATCGCTCATCTCAATCCCAACAACATACCCATCATCCGAGTTGATACTATACAATATTGGCTTGCGTCCCCCCGTTGATTCCCCCAATTCCGATGTCGAAATTAATTGGCTTTTACTTAACTCATCAAGCAGTCTTGCACAAGTCGCGGGTTTCATACTCGCTAATGATGATAGCTCTTCTGCTCTTACTGGCCCATGATTCAGGATTAGCCTATACAGCATTTTGAGTTTACGAGTTTTTGAATTTTTCGAGGTGCGAAATTCATTCAATAGTGTAAGTAACAAGTCATCACCTTTTTCTTATCAAGACACGCCGCGTCCAAGATTAGCAGATCTGCTCAAAAAATCCTGCTGTTTAAATAAGATCATAGCGAGAATCTTTTTCTTAAAATGAGATTAAGATCGCTGATTGGTTTTTAAATTACTTTATCATCACCTCATTCACTCTTTTGGGCACGATTCGGAGATTTCCATGCATAACACCAATGATATTTTAGAAAGCTTGCGTTTTATTGAATCACGTACAGCGACAAAACCAACGATTGGTATCATTTTAGGGTCTGGTTTGGGGGCATTTGCCGATACATTAGAAAATGCAGTCCATATCCCGTATAGCGAGATCCCACATTTCGCTAAGTCCGAAGCGGTTGGCCATGCGAATGAATTGGTGATCGGTACTATCGCAGGTAAAAATGTGGTCGCAATGAAAGGCCGTTTTCATTATTACGAAGGTTTTTCTCTCGACCAAGTCACTTTTCCTGTGCGCCTGATGAAAGCATTAGGTGTCGAGAAATTGATCATTACCAATGCTTGCGGTGCCGTTAATACTGACTTTAACCCCGGTGATCTGATGGTTATCACTGACCATATCAACCTAACTGCTAATAACCCGCTGATAGGGCCAAATAACCCTGAATTAGGTGTTCGCTTTTTGGATGTGAGCGAAGTTTATAACAAAGAGTTGCGCCAAGTGATCCTTGATGTTGCCAAAGAACAAGGCGTTTCGCTGCGCCAAGGTGTCTATGCCTGGTGGACTGGCCCGACTTATGAAACACCAGCCGAAATTCGCATGATTAGAACGTTAGGGGCGGATGCCGTCGGTATGTCAACCGTACCGGAAGCACTGGTCGCTCACCATTCACAAATCAAAACAGTGGGTATTTCCTGCTTAACCAATATGGCGTGTGGCATTTTAGAGCAACCATTAAGCCATGATGAAGTGATTGAAACTGCCGAGAAAGTGAAGGCGACATTCTTGAAATTAGTCACTGGCGTGATCGCTCGCTTCTAACTTATTCTCAAAACAATATAAAGAATGCCATAGAACACCATGTAGGTAGGTATGAAATGAAATTAAAAGGGTTAGTTTTAGTTTCACTGGGCGCTTGCAGCTATGGCATTTTGTCAACATTGGTTGTATTGGCTTATCAGGCCGGATTTTCTTTGAATGATGTCATCGGTAGCCAAACCGTGCTAGGGGCGGTTTTGCTCTGGCTATTTGTTTTGATTGGCTCCGCTATTAGGCGAAAGTCACTCAGTTGGCCATCGAAGAAACAATCAATATTGATGTTATTGATGGGGACAACAACAGGATTAACTGGGCTATTGTATTACGCATCATTGCAGTATTTATCTCCTGCTTTAGGTGTTGTGCTATTTCTGCAATTTACTTGGATGGGGGTGGCGATAAATACGGCTGTAACTCGCCGAGCTCCTACAGCAATGACGCTGGTGTCAGTATTATTTATCTTAATTGGTACGACATTCGCTACGGGGTTGCTTAATACGATGCATATCCAATTCCATTGGTTAGGTGTTGCATTAGGTTTATGTGCTGCTTTGTCGAATGCGATACGTGTCTATGTGAGTGGTGCACTCGCGGTGAAAACCGATCCTATGATGCGTTCCGCAATTATGGTAACGGGGGGAGCGATACTCACTTCAGTCATTGTACCTCCTACCTTTTTATGCCATTTCTCAACATTTAACTCACTCTTTTTTTCTTATGGATTACCCTTAGCCTTTTTTGGCTCTTTTTTTGGTATGTGGATGTTTGCTAAAGGAACTCCACTTATCGGAACGAGCCTTGCGACAATTTTAAGCTCAATGCAATTACCTGTAACAATCTTGCTGTCTGTTACCGTCTTACATCTACCTCTCGAATTCATTCAGTTTGTAGGCGTTGCCATTATCTTATTCGGTGTCACTATTGCTGAAGTGAAAATAAAAACAAATAAACAAATGCTCTTGAATAAACTGAGGCGCAGTAAGGCGACACGTTAATCAACGTTTAAACTCATCGAACAATATGTCCCGTATGAGTTAGCCAATAATGCTGCCAACCTAAAGAATGACGAGTATAACTCCAAATGGAGACTTGTATGAATATTAAAACCCGCTTAAAAATTATGTTGTTTTTGCAATATTTTGTCTGGGGAAGCTGGTTAGTGACGCTCGGTGCCTATATGATGAAAACACTCAATTTCTCAGGTGCCGAAGTCGGAATGGTTTATAGTTCTAAAGGGATTGCTGCCATTTTGATGCCGGGCATTATCGGAATAATTGCAGATAAATATATTCCCGCGAATCGGTTATATATGATCTGCCATATTATTTGTGCAGGCTCCTTATTCTACGCTGCAACAGTTACTGACTCGACATTGATGTTCTGGATCATGCTAATTAATGCGATGGCATTTATGCCAACCATTGCTTTATCCAACTCAATTAGTTACTCCTCATTAAGCCAATACCAATTAGACTCTGTGGCTAATTTCCCATCAATCCGAGTGTTTGGTACGGTAGGTTTTATTATTGCTATGTGGAGCATTAGCTTATTAAAATTTGAATTAAGTAGCATGCAGCTCTATATCGCAGGAAGTTGTTCGTTATTGTTGGCACTATATTCTTTGACACTACCTCATATTGCCGTGAATAAAAAAGCTATCTCAAGTAGTTGGGTCAGTAAACTGGGCCTTGACGCTTTGGTGTTATTTAAAAAAACTATTATGGCTGTCTTCTTTTTATTTGCGATGTTATTAGGCGCTGTTTTACAAATAACCAATACGTTTGGCAGCCCATTCCTACATGATTTTGCTCGTGACCCGCTATTTCAAGATAGTTTAATCGTACAGTATCCATCTATTTTACTGTCTATCTCACAAATGGCAGAAGTTGGTTTTATTTTAGCCATTCCATTTTTCTTGAAGCGTTATGGCATTAAAACTGTCATGTTATTAAGTATGTTCGCTTGGACATTAAGATTTGGTTTCTTTGCTTTTGGTGACCCTTCTGCAATAGGTTTAATGTTCTTGATCTTATCCATGATTGTTTATGGATGTGCTTTTGATTTCTTCAATATTTCGGGTTCTATTTTTATTGAAAAGGAAGTTGATAATCGAATGAGAGCAAGCGCTCAGGGGCTATTTATGACAATGGTCAATGGTGTCGGCGCTTATTTTGGGGCGATATTAAGTGGTCTCGTCGTTGACTACTTTAGCGTCGATGGCGTAAAAGATTGGCATACCATTTGGCTTGTTTTTGCCTCTTATACTGTTGTTCTTGCTGTTATTTTCTACTTCACGTTCCACTACCATCATGATAGGAAAGGTGAACTTGCAGCAGCAAAAGGGTAATGTATTTTATTCGATAGGAGATAAACTGCCCCCTACAATTGGAGGGCAGTTTGCATAATCATTAATGTTCAGCTTGAGAACCCCAAATTGCTTTTGAAACTGGGATTGTCGTAAATTCCTTAATGATTTGATTATAGGTTTCTTCAGGTTTCAGTGACTTAAATTGTTCGGGATAGATGAATTTCGCTAGATACTCCATACCGACAATATTGTAAGGGTGGTTATAAAAATTATGGTAAACGCCATATAGGCGGTTATTTTTTACTGCACTGATTTGGTTAAAACCAACACGTTTTTTGAGCCGTTCAAAACCACGTTGATTTTCGTCTTCAGTTACGCCATAACCAAAGGGTGCTGCAATATTATTTTTATTGACCCAACGAGAGCCTGTAACAATATAGACATCAGGCTTAGTGGCAATCACTTGTTCTAAAGAGACAGTACCAGAAGCGCCAGGCAAGAATTGGCTACCAATATTATCTGCACCAATTGCCTGTACTAACCCACCCCAACCTGCGTTGTTATGGGTGAAGCAGCAGCTATCGCTACCATTTGCGCCCGCTTTGGCTTCAATAAAAACACGTGGTTTATTTTCAATTTTTGCAGTCGTTTTCTGGATATCAGACAAGCGTGTGTTGTAGAAATCAGTATATGCTTTGGCCTCTTTTTCCTTATTGAGCACTAATCCAAGTATATCGACGCTAGCTGGCGTATTTTTGACGGGCTGTAAGAAAGTATCAATATATAGGACAGGAATATTGGCATCTTTTAAGCGGCTGACAACACCTGAACCTTCTAAGGCTGGCTTTGCACGCAGTTGCGCAATTAATACATCCGGTTTTTGCGCAATAACCACTTCTGTATTGACCTCACCTTTATCATTAAACCCCATGTCTGGGATTTTCTGCATATCCTCTTGCCATTTTTTCTCCAGTAACGTTACTGTTTGTGGATCAGATTTTTTAAGGTTGTTGTTCCATGCAACAACACGACTAAATGGATCGTCCCTATCAAGCAAAGCAAGGGTTAAAATATCTCGGCCATCCTGTAGCACAACACGTTTAGGCTCTTGCTTTAACGTGATTTTTTGACCGTCCATATCGGTGATTGTGATTGGATAAGTCGTTGCTAATGCTGAAAATGAGAGTGATGTGATAAATGTTATTGAGAGCAGGTGATTAACTATCTTCATATTTAGACCCCTTTGAGCAAGATTAGATAATAACAATTATCATTATCATATGTAAAATATCCGGAACAATAACCTATAATCTTTTTCTATTTATTGATGAGTTAATGTTTTTTTTGATTTAATTCATCAGGTTATAATCTTAATCATTTGAATAAGTTTTCGGGTGGCGTTAAGAAAGAGAGGAGAAAAATGTACCTCGATTAGCGGAGAAGTACGCTGTAAGCGACTGATGATAGGATGATATTTGCAGTTGAATAAGGTGGGTGTTGAAGTTATCCCTGCATTTTTCGGCGTGTAGTACCTTCTTTTAGCCTTATAGCAAAAGTAAGTATAGTTTACTGATATGCATTAGTTTCAATAGATTGTATGGATTACGTTAATACTATCAAGGCCAGCGAATACAGTGTATCGGCTGGCTTGGTAATATGTTTTAAAATACTATTCGATATTCTGAATCTGCTCTCTCATTTGTTCTATCAAGACCTTTAACTCAACTGCAGAGTTAGTCACTTCACTATTGATAGACTTTGACGCTAATGTATTGGATTCACGGTTAAATTCTTGCATCATAAAATCTAAACGTCGGCCATTTGCATCTTTCTTTTTAAGAATATTGCGGGTCTCTTTAACATGAGCTTCAAGCCTATCAAGCTCTTCAGCGACATCGATACGTTGGGCGAGCAAAATCAGCTCTTGCTCTAAACGATTACTATCGACTTGAATATCAGCCTCTTCTAACTTCGCCTGTAAACGGTCACGTTGCCATTGTAAAATTTCAGGCATATGCTGACGAACTTTGGCTACTTCCACTAAAACACCATCAAGGCGCTGCTCAATAAGAGCGTGTAACGCAGCACCTTCAGCTTCTCGACTTTGAATGAAAGCATCTAAGGTCTCATCAAGGCCAGCTAATAGCTGCTCACTGATAGCATCTAAATCTTGCTCCTCAGCGGACATAACGCCTGGCCAGCGCAGAATTTCAAGTGGGTTAATTTCACCTTCGTGGCTGTAGTTTTTCACCCAGTTAGCCGCACTAATAATTTGGCGAGCTAGATCCTCATTAAGGATAAGCTCTCCACGTTTTGCACCATCTAATTCAAAACGTAAGTTACACTCGACTTTACCGCGAGTAAGGCGTGCACGGATCCGCTCGCGGATCACCGGTTCAAGGCTTCGAAATTGTTCAGGTAGGCGGATATATGTTTCTAGGTAACGTTGGTTTACGGAACGCAGCTCCCAGGCCGCACTCCCCCATTCACCCTTGATGTCACGGCGGGCAAAAGCGGTCATACTACGGATCATAATTCGTTCCTATCAAAATGAATACTAGAAGGATTATAGCGCTATGCGCGATGTCAGGATAGGCATTATCGGTTTAAGGACGTATAATGCGCGGCAATTAAGTTGAAAATGGAGATAACACCATGCGTCCAGAAGGCAGAATGGCAGACCAAATGCGTCCGATTAAAATATCACGCAACTATACTAAGCATGCGGAAGGCTCTGTTCTTATTGAGTTCGGCGACACTAAGGTGTTATGTAATGCAACAGTAGAGGAAGGTGTACCTCGTTTCCTAAAAGGGCAAGGTCAAGGTTGGGTTACCGCTGAGTATAGCATGTTACCTCGCGCAACCAACTCACGAAATCAACGTGAAGCAGCCAAAGGGAAGCAAACAGGCCGTACAATGGAAATCCAACGCCTGATAGCACGCTCTCTACGTGCTGCGGTTGACCTTAAAAAATTAGGTGAGTACACCATTACCTTAGATTGCGACGTAATACAAGCCGATGGCGGAACACGTACCGCTGCAATTTCAGGTGCTTGCGTTGCGTTGGTTGATGCCCTCAATAAAATGGTTGAACAGGGTAAACTTGCACAAAGCCCACTAAAATCTATGGTTGCAGCAGTTTCTGTCGGAATCGTTGATGGTGAAGCATTGTGCGATCTTGAATATGTCGAAGATTCCGCAGCAGAAACCGATATGAATGTTGTGATGATGGACGATGGTCGCATGATCGAAGTTCAGGGAACAGCAGAAGGTGAGCCGTTTAGCCATGATGAGCTTTTATCATTATTAGCGCTAGCAAAAACGGGGCTAGGATCGATTTTTGAAGCTCAACGAGAAGCGTTGAAATAAAGTTATTTTTAATAGGCGGCTGAAATAGTCGCCTTTTTTATGTTCGGCGATTTGGTAAATATCGCCAGAGATATGCAACCTAATATATAGATGTTAACGATTGAGGAGATTGACCCATGAAAGCCTATCAGCGCGAATTTATAGAACTTGCCATGAAAAAACAGGTACTAAAATTTGGTGAGTTTACGCTGAAATCAGGCCGTAAAAGCCCTTATTTTTTTAATGCGGGTTTATTTAATACGGGGCGTGATTTGGCATTAGTTGGTCGTTTCTATGCCCAAGCGCTTAAGGAAAGTGCGATTGAGTGTGATGTGCTGTTTGGGCCTGCTTATAAAGGCATACCGATTGCCACAACCACGGCTGTCGCCCTTGCTGAGCATCATGATGTGGATATGCCATATTGCTTTAATCGTAAGGAAGCAAAAGATCATGGTGAGGGAGGCACTCTGGTTGGGAGTCCATTACAGGGGCGTGTTGTTGTGGTCGATGATGTGATTACGGCAGGTACTGCTATCCGTGAGTCGATGGAAATTATTAAGCAACACAATGCAACGCTAAATGGTGTTCTGCTCTGCCTTGACCGTCAAGAGAAAGGGAAAGGTGAGATCTCTGCTGTACAGGAAGTTGAGCGTGATTATCACTGTAAAGTGTATTCCATTATCACCATGAGCGACTTGATCGCTTATCTGGCTGAACGTGAGGATATGCAGCAACACCTTATTGCGATGAAAGCTTATCGCCAGCAATATGGTATTTAATGTATTACACGTTGTTGGCTTTAAATTGAGCCGGAAATTAAGGGTGACTTGCCATAGTTACCCTATCAGTTTGCATAAAAGATGCCGAAGTAGCAGGCCTCTCTCTACAAGCAGTACTTTAGCTTTCAGTGAGTGTTAACTCAGGGAAATAACCTACTAAAAGAAAAAAGCCCTCGCCCAAAGAGTGGGCGGGGTGAGTAGTAGTTTAATCTGTTATTGTAACTGAGCTAAAATTAAAGGCCAGCGAGATTCAAATTCTACCGTTGGGCGATAGCGAAATTCTGAACGGACAAAACGCGATAGCATCCCTTCACAAAAAGCAAGTAATTGCGTTGCCAATAGGGATTCATCATGGATAAAGCCTTGACCGTCACGTATTTTTTTCTCTTTTAATACCTGCCGTAGCTGTGACTCAATCCGTTCAAAGAGCTGATTGATACGCCCTTGTAGCCTATCTTGCTCAAACATGAGCGCATGGCCTGTCATAATACGGGTTAGGCCAGGGTTTTTTTCTGAAAAACCTAAAATAAGCGCTAAAATCAATTTAATACGAGTTAACGTATCTTTTTCATCATTCAGGATAAGATTAATACGCGATACTAAAGAGTCCTCAATAAACTCAATTAAACTATCGAACATTTTGGTTTTACTTGGAAAATGTCGATAGAGTGCGGCTTCTGATACACCAACATTTGCCGCTAGTTTTGCGGTTGTAATTCGTTGACTACCATCACTACTTTCTAACATCAGCGCAAGTGATTGTAAAATCTCTTCGCGCCTGTTGCGTTTTTTTGTTATCGCTTTTTCTGCCATGTCTGATAAGACCCCTGCTAAAACAGCAAAACAAACTATCTAAAATTTTGCCCTGAGTAAATAGCCATCAAAGGGCAAAAAGAAGATAAAATAGGACGGTTTGTATGAGAGCTTATTAATTCCAAAGGTCTATTCTTGTTATCTATGGTTAGATGCACGCTCGTAACACTTCGTGTTAAATGAAGATATAACTATTCCTTGTTGTTGGAACGCTTTAAATCCTCTGAACACGTTAGCGTATCAGCCCTCAATACGGTAAGACTTGAGGTTTTTTGTTAGAGATATCAAACAAACGTAGCACAACACATTCAACTCATCATTATTGTTAGCATTATTAAGACCCGTTGCATCAACGGATCTTTTGTCGTGATAAACAAGTGAGGGTTGAATAACAATACCTCTGGTAACAGAGCCCTTTTACTATAACGACACCGCCTATTTTCCGGTTAATTTACTGATAATTTTATTTTTATTCCGCCACTTAACATAGCGTTGATATTACCAGTAAAGCTTTGAATTAGGATTATGCAGATTTATTGACGACCGGAATGACCGAAACCACCGGCTCCACGCTCTGTAGCATCAAAGTCATCGACGATATTAAATTCTGCTTGAACAACGGGTACAAAGACCATTTGAGCCATGCGCTCACCTGGTTCTATTGTAAAGGTCTGGTTGCCTCTATTCCAAACAGACACCATCAGTTGGCCTTGATAGTCAGAGTCAATTAAGCCTACTAAATTACCGAGTACCACGCCGTGCTTATGACCGAGGCCTGAACGAGGGAGGATCACCGCTGCAAGTTGCTCATCAGCAATATGGATAGCGAGGCCAGTAGGAATTAGTTCAGTCTGACCGGGTGCCAAATCAATTGGCGCGTCAAGGCAGGCACGTAGATCTAACCCTGCGGAGCCAGATGTCGCATAAGTTGGTAACGGAAATTCATTACCAATACGGGGATCAAGAATTTTTAGATCAATTTTTTTCATAACGTTGAAGTATCTCGTCTAATAAACGGTGGCTTAATTCAAGTTTACTACTGTGTGGTAAACGGACATCACCAAAGGCATCGAAAAGATGTAACGCATTATTATCACTGTTAAAACCATTATCAGCGAGAGAAACATCATTCGCGCAAATTAGATCCAACTGTTTTTGTTGGCGCTTTTGGCGTGCGTATTCTTCCACATTTTGGGTTTCGGCTGCAAACCCAACCACATAAGGGCGATTTTGCGTTAACTGACCAACACTCGCAACAATATCTGGGTTTTTAACTAATGTAATGGCAACTTCATCACCTTGCTTTTTGATTTTATTTTCTGCGATGGTTTTTGCACGATAATCAGCAACGGCAGCACAACCAATAAAGATATCCTGTTGTGCAATAGTGTGGTGGACTTGCTCATACATATCAAGAGCGCTGATAACATCAACCCGTGTGACTCCGGAGGGCGTTGCTAAATTCACTGGGCCAGCGATTAAAGTGACTTGTGCCCCGCGTTGGCTTGCCGCTTCGGCGATTGCAAAACCCATTTTCCCAGAACTGTGATTACTGATAAAACGGACGGGATCTAAGTCTTCACGAGTAGGCCCAGCAGTAATCATGATTTTTACACCTTGTAAGTTTGTTCGAGAGCGGAAATGCTCGCAGGTTAGGCGTACTATCTCGAGTGGGTCTATCATTCGACCCGGCCCAACGTCGCCACAGGCTTGGCTACCATTATCTGGACCCCAGATAATATATTGACGTTGTTTCAGTTTAATTAAATTTTCTTGTGTTGCGGTTGCCCGATACATTTGTTGGTTCATGGCAGGTACAACAGCAATGGGGGCTGCCGAAGCTAAACAAATTGTCGTGAGTAGGTCATTAGCCATACCTGAAGTGACCCGAGCAATTAAATCTGCGGTAGCCGGCGCTAATATGATGATATCTGCCCATTTGGCCAATTCAATATGGCCCATTGCGGCCTCAGCAGCGGGATCAAGTAAATCATCAGAGACAGGATGACCGGAAACCGCTTGTAGCGTCAAAGGGGTTATAAAGGCTTTTGCACCATGGGTCATAACAACACGAACTATTGCACCTTCATCACGTAACCGACGGGTTAGTTCAGGAATTTTATACGCGGCAATACCACCACTAATGCCGAGAACTATTTTTTTACCTAATAGCTGTGTCATGGTTCTATCCATCTAATTATCGTGAAGAGCATCTTATCATATCAGAAATATCGTTGAGAGCACTGTATATATCATCACCCTTTTATTTTTACGAAGCGCTACGCAAATTCACCAGTTATGCGTTGTTGTGCCTATCGTCTGCATATAAAAGTGGGAGCGCAAAAGGAGAAATAGGGGGGTGATGATGGAATATGAAGAGAACTTACAGCCAAGGGAAAAACTGTTAGCTTATGGTGCGGTAGCACTGACTGACGTAGAGCTATTAGCGATTTTTTTACGAACAGGTAGGCAAGGGGAATCAGTAATTGAACTTGCGGAACGTTTGCTCAAAGAGTTCGGTTCTTTATACCTTCTTTTACAAGCGGATTACTCAAAGCTGTCGAAATGCAAGGGAATTGGTGTGTGTAAGTTCTCTCAACTTCAGGCAATTAGTGAGCTGGCACGCCGGTTTTTTGCTGAACAATTTTTATATGAAGATGTGATATCAGACCCAAACCTATTAAAAATGAGGCTAGTCGAGCTATTTTCTGGTCAAGAAAGAGAGGTTTTCACCGTCTTATTTTTGAACAATCAACATCAAATTATTAGCTACGAAGAGTTATTTAGGGGAACGATCAATCGGGTAGAGGTGCATCCTCGAGAAATCATTCGTTTTGCAATGAAAATGAATGCCAGTGCGATTATATTGGCACATAACCATCCTTCAGGTAACCCAGAGCCGAGTGACGCTGATAGGCAAGTGACGTTTCGTATTAAGGAGGCTTGTACTTTAATGGGGATTAAATTACTTGACCATTTTGTTGTTGGGCATAAAAATTGTGTTTCGTTTCTTGAACGAGGGTGGTTGTAAAAGCATTTTTTTGACTAAAAAATGACAACTTTTGCCGCATTGGGCTTGAGTGAGAACGATTGAAAGCGTATACTACGCCACCTTTGAGGATCTTGGGTTTGGCGAGAAGAGCCTATCTCAGTAAATTTTTTTACTAAGATGATAACATTCTTTTCAGTCAATAAAGTTTGCTGAGATGGGCTCCTAAGCCTGACGAGGCGGCCATACCCAGAACAAAAAAGCTCGAGCTGATTAGATTTTTGGAGAATAGACATGTCACGAGTCTGCCAAGTTACTGGCAAGCGTCCAATGAGCGGTAACAACCGTTCACACGCATTAAACGCGACCAAGCGTCGTTTTTTGCCAAACCTGCACTCTCACCGTTTCTGGGTTGAGTCTGAGAAACGTTTCGTAACACTGCGTGTATCTGCTAAAGGCATGCGTATTATCGATAAAAAGGGTATTGATGCTGTTCTTGCTGAACTGCGTGCCCGCGGTGAGAAGTACTAAGGAGCTAAAAAATGGCTAAAGGTATTCGCGAGAAAATCAAGCTGGTTTCTTCTGAAGGTACTGGTCACTTCTATACCACTACGAAGAACAAGCGTACTATGCCAGAAAAACTGGAAATGAAAAAATTCGATCCAGTTGTTCGTAAGCATGTAATCTACAAAGAAGCAAAAATTAAATAATTTTTGTTTTCTTATAAAAAACCCAGCTTTGGCTGGGTTTTTTTATTTTAAAAATCAAAAAACTATGACGATAGGCATTCAAAGCTATATCGATTATTACTAAAGTAGTAACATGTTTATTATTGATTGAATTAATAGTGTTAGTTTTTGTCAAAGAACTATGTCATTTTACGTATAGATATAATTAAGAGTGTCTGGTGAAAAAACAGTTTAAAAAAATTCTTGTTATCAAGATGCGGTTTCATGGGGATATGTTACTGACGACGCCCGTCATCAGTACATTAAAACAAAACTATCCTGATGCCGAGATTGACGTGTTACTTTATCAAGATACGATCCCTATTTTGTCTGAAAATAGGGAAATTCATGCCTTATATGGTATGAAAGGTAAAAAGGCTAATGGTCTAAGTAAAGCATGTAATTTTATTCGTTTATTATTCAAACTACGCCGTAATAAGTATGATTTAGTTGTGAATCTAGCCGACCAATGGATGGTGTCTCTTCTGGTGCGTTCTATCCCTGCCCAAATGAAAATCTCCCATAAATTTGGTCATCGAGATTCCAAATATTGGCTAAATAGCTTTACACACTTGACCGAGCCTCATGGTGAACACGTTGTTATGAATAATCTTTCTGTGCTTGAACCGTTAAAAATAACGAATCTAAAAACCAATTTAACGATGTCATACACAGAAGAAGATTGGAAAAATATCGATCAAAAGTTATTAGAGCTAGGTGTACACAGCAGTTATGTGGTGATCCAGCCAACCGCACGGCAGATATTTAAATGTTGGGATGATGAAAAATTTGCACAAGTCATTGATGCATTACAATCTCGTGGGTATCAGGTTGTTTTGACTTCAGGGCCAAGTAAAGAAGACCTAAACTGTATTGAGACGATTGCTTCTCATTGCCAAACCAAGCCTATTACTGAATTGGCAGGTAAAACGACGTTTCCTGAGCTTGGTGCCTTAATTGCGCATGCCGCGTTATTTATCGGGGTTGATTCAGCACCGATGCATATTGCAGCGGCTGTAAATACACCAATAGTGTGTTTGTTTGGCGCAACGAATAATGTATTTTGGCGTCCGTGGAGTGATAATGTTGTGCAGTTTTGGGCGGGTGATTATGAGGCGATGCCACCAAGAGAAAAGCTCGATAGAACTAAAAAATATCTTTCTATCATTCCCGCATCTGATGTTATTGAGGCAACAGAAAAAATGCTGCCTATGAATATTCGTTCAATAATGACAAGGCTCTGAGATGATTTTGGCATTTTGTCTGTACAAGTATTTTCCATTCGGTGGTTTGCAGCGTGATTTTTTGCGTATTGCATTAGCATGTCAGGCAAGAGGACAGCAGATCCGCGTCTATACTCAATCATGGGATGGCGATAAACCTGCAGGGTTTGAAATTATCATTGTGCCTGTGACTTCTAAAACCAACCATGGACGTAATGCGCAGTATTGTGAGTGGGTTCAGGCACATATTAAACAACATCCTGTAGCTCGTGTGGTTGGCTTTAATAAGATGCCGGGCTTAGATGTTTACTATGCAGCGGATGTTTGTTACGCAGAAAAAGTCGCCAATGAAAAAGGTTTTTTCTACAAATTGACGCCTCGCTATAAACATTATGCCCGGTTTGAAAAAGCGGTGTTTCAGACAGGGAAGCCGACTAAGCTATTAATGTTAACACCTCATCAAATTGCACATTTTAAAAAACACTATGCTACAGAAGCGTCGCGTTTTTATATGCTGCCGCCGGGGATTGCGCAAGATAGAAAATACGATAAACAAATCCCCAATGCGCGGCAAATTTATCGAGAGAAAAATCAGATACCTCAGTCAGCGTATTTGTTGTTGCAGGTCGGTTCCGACTTTAAGCGTAAAGGGGTCGATAGAACCTTAAGAGCGATGGCTGCATTGCCTGAGGAGATTAAGAAAAATACGTTATTAATGGTAGTTGGGCAGGATAAGCCTGAAAAATATCAGCGTCTAGCAAATACACTGGGTATAGGTAAACAAGTCTCCTTTTTTAGTGGGCGTAATGATGTTGCTGAGCTAATGGCAGCGGCTGATATCTTAATGCATCCAGCATACCAAGAAGCGGCGGGTATTGTGTTGCTGGAAGCTATAACAGCAGGTTTACCCATTATTGTTACGGAAGTTTGTGGTTATGCTTCATTTATTGCTGATGCTCAATGCGGTATTGTGATCCGTGAACCATTTGAGCAAAAAACGTTAGATTCTGCGCTTTCAGAAAGCCTGCAAAATAAACAACAATTAAAAAATTGGGCAGAAAAGGCGCGGCATTTTGCGGATACAGAGGACTTATATAGTTTACCTGAAAAAGCGGCTGATATTATTTTAGGACATCTAGATGATTGAACTTAAAACACCTTTTAGTGAGCTATGGAAAAATAAAGATCCTTTTGTTGAAACTGAGCAGTTAGAAGGTGAGGTTTTTCGTCAGCTAGAAAGTCGCAAAACATTGCGCTTTGAGCTTGGTGGTGAGAGCTATTTTATCAAAATCCATTATGGTACAAGCTTAAAAGAGGTGTTAAAAAACCTGTTTTCATTAAGGCTACCAGTATTGGGGGCTGATAGGGAGTGGAACGCAATTCATCGGCTAACAAAAGCGGGTGTGGATACGATGGATGGCCGTGCATTTGGGCAAAAGGGTGTGAATCCGCTACGCCGCCATTCCTTTATTATTACGAAAGATTTAACGCCAACGGTGAGTTTGGAAGATTACTGTGCAAATTGGCCAAGCCTAGCGCCTGATTTTAGAGTTAAACAATTGATTATTCGCCGTGTTGCTCAAATGGTACGTAAAATGCACGCCGTTGGTATTAATCACCGCGACTGTTATATTTGCCATTTTTTACTACACTTGCCTTTCTCAGGTGAAGAGCAGGATTTGAAAATCTCGGTGATAGATTTACATCGAGCGCAACTTAGAAAGAAGGTTCCAACTCGTTGGCGTGATAAAGATCTTATTGGGTTATACTTTTCTTCATTAAATATCGGCCTAACAAGCAGAGATATTTTCCGTTTTATGAAGGTTTACTTTGATTTGCCTTTACGAGAAATTTTAAAAGAAGAACAAGCTTTGGTACTCAAGGCAGGAAGCAAGGCAAAAAAAATCCAAGAGCGTACAATTAGAAAGTCATTGTAACATTCTCCGAAAAAGAGAGTAAAAAGAATATGTTTTTTGATAAACAAAATGCAGTAACTAAACAGATAAATCTATCTTCTTCTGGTGAGGAACACCCTAGTACTAGCTTACATATCTCTTATGGTATAGACCGTAACTTCTTGTATGGATGTGGGATCTCTATTGCATCGATATTAAAAAATAATTCGGATATGCATTTTGTCTTCCATATTTTTACTGATTATTTTGACGATGAATGGAAAGGTTTATTTAAACAACTCGCAAGCCAGTATAATACTAGTATTATCATTTACCTAGTTGACTGTGAGCAACTAAAGTCATTACCAAGTACTAAAAATTGGTCATACGCAACCTATTTTCGATTTATTATCGCAGATTATTTTTCAAATCAATTAGAACGTATGATTTACATGGATGCAGATATTATATGTCAGGGTTCATTAAATGAATTGTTAGATATTAAGTTTAGCGATGATCAAGTTGCTGCTGTTGTACCTGAAAGAGATGCTGTTTGGTGGCAGAAAAGAGCTGATGCTTTAGGGGTTCCTAATATTTCCACTGGGTATTTTAACGCAGGATTTTTACTAATCAATCTGATAAACTGGTCTCGACTAGATATTTCGGCTAAAGCGATGGAATTATTATCTCAAGAAGAGATAAAAGCAAAAATATCCTATCTAGATCAGGATATTCTTAATATATTACTAACAGGCAAAGTTATTTATCTTGATGGAAAGTATAATACACAATATAGCCTAAACTATGAGCTGCAAAAAGATAAAAAAGAGAACCCAATAACAGATAATACGATATTAATTCATTATATTGGTCCGACTAAACCATGGCATGAGTGGGCGAACTATGCGACTGCACAGCCATTTATTGAGGCCAAAAAATCTTCACCATGGAAGGATATTCCATTGCTAAAAGCAAAAAGTAGCAACCATTTGCGTTATAGTGCTAAGCATATGTTTAACCAGGGTAAATTATTTTCTGGAATCAAAAATAGCATTCAATACTTTTGGGCTAAATTAAATAAATAATTAATTATTGGGTAAATTATGTCTTTTTTAGAAAGAAATCAAAATACTCTTTCGAAGTATAATAAAGCTTTAATTTTTATGTTTGTTGTGCTTTTCTTTGTGGACAATGTTACTAGGTATAAACACATACTATTCTACCTAATGATAGCTACATGTTTGGTATATTTATCATTAGACACAAGAAAGGTGCTAAAAAGATTAAATAATAAACTTTTATACTTAGTCGTGTTGTTTTCATTGGTTTTTTATATTTCAATAAGTTACTCAAGCATGCCTAATGCATCAATGAGAGCGATTAATAATAACTTCTTGAATTATGGGATACTTAGCCTATCTCTTTTATTACCGATTCTTCTCTACAAAGAAAATATAAAAACGATTTCAAATTTACTATTGACTAGTTTTTCTGCATCATTAGTGGTTGTTTTACTTATTGAACTATATCGGTACTATGAGGCTTATCAGAATGGTATTTTACCATTTACAACCTATAACTTTAGGAGTGTTTCAGATGCCTTGGTTTTTTACTTTCCTATAATTCCGATCCTTTGGTATCTATTGCCTAAATCTAAGCTAATTTATTTTTATATACTAAGTGTTGTATTTTTATTTGTTTTGTTAGGGACTCTTTCCCGAGGTGGGTGGGTTGCTGTGGCTATGGCAGGTTTATTATTTTTATGTTTTAAACGTCCATGGAAATTGATTGGCTCGATACTATGTATCTCGTTAATTTCATTGATCTCATTAAAATCAATCTACCCAGATATGACTAAAACTCTATTTTATAAGCTTGAACAAACTGATAGTACTCATCGATATAAAAATGGTACACAGGGAACAGCACTTGAGTTAATTTTAGAGAATCCAATTATTGGATATGGATTTGGTGATAAAATATACATTGATAAATATAATAGTGTTGTACCAGAAAAGCCTGATTGGGTATTTAAGAAGTCATTGGGGCCTCATAATATCTGGCTATATGTCTGGTTTGGTGTAGGTATCTCAGGGCTGATTGCTTTTAGTGCGGTTTTTTTGTCGATGTGTTTTTCCTTATTCAAGGAAATCAAAAGTACAGTCAATGAATCAAAAAGCTATTTTGCATTTATAGCGTTATTAATGAGCCTCATTAGCTTTTATCTGGTTCGAGGGATGTTTGAGCAAGTGGACCTAAAACCATTAGGTGTTCTTTTAGGTTTTTTAATTGCTATGATGGGGCACAGTTCAGCAAAGAATAAGAGAAAGCACTATGAATAACCTCATAACAAATAAATATGTGCTCGGCGAAGTGGGTAAAACTGATAATACCTTGTTATCATGCTTAGATGTTATTTATGGTTCTGATGAAAACTATCAGTTTGGAGCTGGGGTTTCAGCGGTGTCTTTACTCATAAATAATCCAACCACATTTTTTAGATTCCATTATTTTCTAGATAAAGTTAGCTCTGATTTTCTAGAGAAACTTAAAGTTATTGCAAGTCAGTTTCAAGTGGAATTTCATGTTTATGAATTAGATAACAAATTACTGAAAACACTTCCCGCTTCTGATGTTTGGTCATCAGCGATGTACTTTCGGTTAGTTGCCTTGGATTATCTGTCGAGTGATTATGATTTTGCTCTCTATTTAGACGCGGATGTTATGTGTAATGGTATCTTAGATTTAACGACTAATTTAATCAAAGACAAAGTCTGTGGTGTCGTTGCTGATGATATCGGTGTAAGAACGAAAAGTGAAACAAGGCTTCATGCGCCTTCACTAGCAAAGACTTACTTCAATTCTGGTGTCATGTTTGTCAACTTAAAAAAATGGCATGAAAAGCAGATTACCCAACAATGTTTTGAGTTGTTATCAGCAGAAAATGCTAAGCAACGATATAAATATCCTGATCAAGATGTGTTAAACCTTATTTTAAGAGAAGACTTAGAACTACTTAGCCAAAGATTTAATACTGTTTATACACTAAAAAATGAATTATATGACTCAACTCACCAAAAATATCAACAGATTATTACACCTGAAACAGTCCTAATTCATTACACAGGTGTGAGTAAACCTTGGCACACATGGGCAAATTATCCCGCTTCCCAACCTTTTTATAAGGCTTTGATGCAATCGCCTTGGACAACGAATGACTTAAAACCTGCAACTAAATTTGTTGAAAGAAAAAAAGAGTATAAACACTTATTAAAACAAGGTAACTATTTAGCAGGTATCTTGTCTGGTATTCGGTATTCGTTTGAAAAACTCATGGGTAAAAGAAAATCATACTATGATTAATAAAATTGTCTTAACAGTTTCTCCAATATTTTCTATACCACCGAAAAGCGCGGCTGCTATTGAGTCGTGGATGTATAATGTTGCGAAGAGATTAGATATCGAAAACCGTATTGTTTGTATACAAAATGAAGGGTATTCGAGTCATTCTATTGTGAATAAAAATTGTGAAATTGAACGCATCAAATTTGGAAAGGTGTACACAAGGTTATTTAAAAAATGGACAAGACTGGATCCTTATTCTTATGCAGATAGGATTGTTAAAATTAAACATAAATTTGCTCCAATTCCTAATGAAAGCGTTATTTTTGTGCATAATCATATTAAGTCTTTCAAGAAAATAATAAAAAAAGAAGGGCATAGCAATGTTGTATTGCATATGCATAACTTTTTTGAACCTAAAGACGTACCAGAAGACATCAAAATTATTGTACCAAGCCGTTTTATGAAGGATTGGTTCCGTGAGCGATTGCCAAAAGCATATATTGAAGTGGTTCGTAATGGATTTGATGGTGAAATTTATGCTCAACCACCGGAAATCAATCGTGAAGATTTTGGACTGACACAAGAAGATAAAGTTATTTTATTTGCAGGTAGAATAGCTAGAGACAAGGGAGTGCTTGAGTTAATGCAGGCTTGTCAGGTTTTCTTCAAAGAAGATAAACGCTATAAGCTAGTGATTGTCGGTGACCCAAACGCGGCATTGAAAGGTGAATTAGCACAATATCAGGATGAGGTCAAAAACTACGCAAAAAACTTGGGTGAGCAGTGTATTTTCTTAGGTGGAGTGCACCCTGATAAAATTAGACACTATTATTCATTTGCAGATGTAATTGCAGTACCTTCTATAGCACCAGAACCATTTTGTATGGTAGCACTTGAGGCTATGGCTTCGGGTCGACCAGTTATTGCATCTCAACGTGGTGCAATGGTTGAATTTATTGCACATAACGAGACAGGGTTTATTTTCAGAGAACCACTTTCTCCTTTGAGTATGGCTGAAGATATTACTGATGCATTAAATAACCCAAAAAGTCAAGAAATAGCATGCCATGCGAAAAAATATGCTTATGATAATTTTACTTGGGAAATTGTTAAAGATGAGCTTCTTAGTGTGATCAAAAAATGGTATCCATAAGTTAAAAAGAGTTTGCATATGCCTGAATTACCAGAAGTTGAAACAAGCCGCCGTGGAATCGAGCCGCATTTAGTCGGTAATACAATTTGTTATGCAATTGTTCGTAACAGTCGCTTACGTTGGCCTGTATCAGAGCAAATTAAAAGTTTATCTGATGAAATGATTTTAAGTGTACAAAGGCGCGCTAAGTATCTGTTAATCGAACTAAAAAATGGTTGGATTATTATCCACTTAGGCATGTCGGGTAGTCTGCGTATATTGTTGGAAGAATTGCCTGAAGAAAAACATGACCATGTTGATTTGGTATTAAAAGATGGCAAAGTACTACGGTACACGGATCCTCGGCGCTTTGGCGCGTGGTTATGGTGTGATGATCTTGAAACGAGTCGTGTTTTATCCCATCTAGGCCCAGAACCTCTTTCTGATGAATTTAATGCTCAATATTTATTTGAGCAGGCAGGAAAGCGAAAAATAGCCATTAAACCTTGGCTGATGGATAACAAGGTTGTTGTGGGTGTTGGTAATATTTATGCTAATGAAGCACTATTTGCGGCGGGCATTTCACCAGAAAAAATCACGCACACATTGACTCTTGAACAATCGATTGATTTGGTCCAGCAGATCAAAAAGGTACTACAGCGCTCTATTGAGCAGGGTGGAACCACGCTGAAAGATTTTCTACAATCCGATGGGAAACCAGGGTACTTCGCCCAAGAATTGTTTGTATATGGTAAAAAAGGTGAGCCTTGTTTGATATGTGGCACGCCAATTCTTAGTATCAAACAAGGCCAACGCAGTACCTTTTATTGTCCTCAATGTCAAAAATAAGCTTAAATTTTATTCAGCTTTTTTAGCATCGCTTCAGCGACAACGGGCGGAAGGAAAGAAGAAATATCGCCATCATGGAGTGCCACATCTTTTATCAGTGACGATGAAACAAAAGATAAGCTTTGTGAAGGGAGTAAGAATACCGTTTCCAATTCAGGAACAAAATGGCGGTTCATGTTTGCGAGCTGCCATTCATATTCAAAATCTGCAACAGAACGAACGCCACGGATAAGTATATTTGCGCCATGTTTTTGTGCGAAATTAGCCATTAGTTCAGAAAAGCCAACCACCTCAACATTGTTTAAGTGCGAGGTGACTTTTTGGGCAAGTTCAACACGCTCTTCAAGGGTAAACATGGGACTTTTGCGTTGGCTATTAGCGATAGCGAGTAATACGTGGTCAAACATTGCCGCCGCACGAGAAACAATATCAATATGGCCTGAAGTAATAGGGTCAAATGTACCAGGGTAAATCGCTTTATGTTTCATAATATTGATATCTCGTTGTTTGTTAACGCTAATTTAAAAAATTTAAATTAAGTAATATGTGCATATTATCAACATTATCGACTATTAAGTGCTGTTGCAACCGACTAATGATGCCCTAAGCGAATTTTAAAGCTATTTTTAGGTGCATATTCTGCACACTTTAATAAAAGGTTTATGTTAAGATAGCGCCAATTTTGGTAAGTGAATCAGATCGAATGTTATTGCGTTTATATCAGGTACTTCTTTATCTTATCCAGCCACTCATTTGGGTACGCCTATTAGTGCGGGGTCGCAAAGCTCCCGCGTATCGTAAGCGTTGGGGTGAACGTTATGGTTTTTGTGCTGGTAAAGTTGCGCCGGGCGGTATTCTGCTGCATTCAGTATCTGTTGGTGAAACCCTTGCCGCTGTGCCTTTGGTAAGGGCATTACGGCATCACTATCCGTCATTGCCGATTACGGTAACCACGATGACACCAACAGGCTCCGAACGAGTCGTTTCGGCATTCGGTGATGATGTCTACCATGTCTACCTTCCTTATGATCTCCCGTGCTCTATGCGCCGTTTTCTTAATCAAGTTGATCCTAAATTAGTAATTATTATGGAAACGGAATTATGGCCGAATATGATTAATCAACTTAATCGTCGCCAAATACCCTTAGTGATTGCGAATGCGCGTTTGTCTGAGCGCTCTGCGGCAGGCTACCAAAAGTTAGGTAGTTTTGTGAAACGTATGTTGCGCAATGTCACGATGGTTGCTGCACAGCACCAAGAAGATGGTGAGCGTTTCATCAAGCTAGGGTTAAGACGTGTGCAATTAAATGTCACGGGGAGCCTTAAGTTTGATATTTCCGTTACCCCAGAGCTTGCGGTTAGAGCCGTCACATTACGCCGGCAGTGGGCGGCACATCGACCCGTTTGGATTGCCACTAGCACCCATGAAGGTGAAGAGGCTATCGTGTTAGCGGCACACCAGCAATTATTAAAACAATTTCCTGATTTATTACTGATTTTAGTTCCTCGTCATCCTGAACGTTTTGCCAAAGCAGAAGAACTCACCCAAAAAGCAGGCCTTAAGTTTATTCGTCGTAGTGAAGGTATTGTGCCTACTCCTGATATACAAGTGGTTGTCGGGGATACGATGGGGGAGCTGATGTTGTTATATGGAATTGCGGATTTAGCATTTGTTGGTGGCAGCCTTGTGGAAACAGGGGGACATAACCCGTTGGAAGCGGCAGCACATGCGTTACCTGTTTTAATGGGACCACATACGTTTAATTTTAAGGATATTTGTGGGAAGCTGAAGCAGGCGGATGGCTTAATTACGGTGACTGATAGCGATTCAATGGTTCAAGCCGTCACTAGCCTCCTGTCGGACGAAGATTACCGTTTATACTATGGTCGTCATGCTGCGGAAGTTTTGCATGAAAATCAGGGGGCGTTACAACGTTTATTAAAGCTTTTACAACCTTACTTGCCTCCGAGAGAGCAATAATTTTAACGATTATTTCTAATTCAGAATATTGAACTTGAATAAAACGACAATAGATGATGACTATTTGTCTTCCTTTCTTATTATTCGCTATAAACTATAGTAGAATCTGCCGTTTAATTTCCATTGGTGCTATTAGGTTTGTATTTTTATGCATGATGAGTCTGCCTAATAGATAGTGGGTACTTTTACTCAATTATTTAAGACAGTATGCCAGCAATCAATCAATCAACATCAAACAAATATGTTTATTTATGGGTCATTGGCTATGCGGTTGCATGGATTCTAGCCAGCTTTCACTTAGATCCTACAGTGCCTTATGATACGGTGGAAGCCGTTAACTGGGGGATGAATGGGGAGTGGGGGTCACCAAAAAACCCTTGGTTTGTTGGTGTTCTTATGTGGCCTGCTATTTATTTGGGTATTTCCTACAGTTTTTACTGGTACTTTATTCATTTTGTCGGGGTTGCCTTTGGTTTATTGGGGGTCTGGAAATTAGCATACCGTTTAACAGCACGTCGTGACCTAGCTTGGTTTGCGATGTTGATGTTGAATTTATCGGGTGTGATTAATTTTGATATCATTCCTTACAATGATAACTATATTTTAGTGACCTTTTGGGCTTGGATAATCTACTTTTTCTTACGAGCCGTTTATGAAAATCCGGCTTGGTGGCTGCTTTTTGCTTTATTTGCAGGTTTGGCGACAATGGGGAAATATTCAACATTATCGCTGGTAGGATCGGTATTTTTATTAACGTTATTTGTTAAACAAGTTCGCCAAAGTTATCGTTATCCTGTTTTTTATTTAGCGATTGCACTTTGGTTTGCGATTGTATTACCTAATTTCTTTTGGTTAATGGCGAGTGATTTTTCTGCCTTTAAATGGGTGGATTCACAGATTGACCCAGGCTTTAATTTGCATACGACTAAGGCGGCGCTCAGCGTATTTTATCCTTTAATTATTGCCGCCATTATTTTATATAGCTGTGGTGGGAAATTAGGTTGGCCGAAATCGCTAGCAAATCGTATGGCGAATTTCTTGGTTCTTTTCCCATTAGCGGTGATCTATGGTTGGTTCTCTTTCCATGACGGTGGGCGTATTACCGAATGGTTGCAACCCTTTATGGCAGCTTGTGCCCCGCTATTTATTGGCTCTATAACAGTCATGCCGACTAAATCACTCAGAAAACCACTGATTGGTTTAGCCCTTTTCGGTGTCGTGGTTCTGTTAGGTTATTGTGTTGTGCAAGCGGCTAATATTAAGGGCGCAGGGCAAAAATTTATTGGCGTGAAAACGTTGATCGCGGAGGGTGAAGATCGCTGGCATGAACGTTATGGCGTTCCACTAAAATATGTTGGTGGTGAAGATAATTTACATCAATGGTTTATTATCTACGCAAAAGATAGGCCACATGTGATCCAGCCTTGGACTCTTGAACATCATATGCCGCCGAATGTGTATAACCGCAAGATTACAGAAGCGGAGATCCGTCAGCATGGTGCATTGCTGTTAGGTCGTAAGTATGATGATTGCACTCATGAGAACTTTGATAAGGTTCGTCAGTACTGGCCACAATTTACGATTGAGAAAGAAGAGGTTATCTATCGTTCAGAGCCGGATGCTGAGCCAGAAACTATGTGTTTTGGGTTTATTGCGCCAGAGAAATAATGATAAGGATAATGCCTTAAATAAGGCATTATCCTTGCGTAATAACTTGTTTATTTAATTAGTTTTAGGTAAATACCTAAACGGAGTAGCTTGTTATATTTTGAATTTTTATTAAATAACTTTAAAGCACTACGCCACTGCATATGTCCCAAATAATTTAATTTAAAAATATCAGGATGTTGGCTTGCACAGGTCAAAAAAATACCTTGGTCATCATCAATTATTCCTGAAGATAAAAATTTTTTTTGGGTTTCAAATACCATTTGATAGAATTCAGACCACTTTTCTTTACTAGCAACCAATACTCCACCAATAATATGAGGGTCATTACTTAAAACTTTTTCTAATACTGCTTTTTCATCAGTGAGGTCTAAATTATCTTTAATAGAAAAGAGGTGGATCTTATTTTTGTCGAAAGGGTGATACCATTCTGTTATTCCATAACGGGCTTTATTATTTCGAATATAACCAAAATCAACCCAAGCGGCAGTCTCACTATTAACAAGTTTTAGGTCAATGGCTTTTTTAACAAAAAAAGGTTTTAAGTTATTGATCAAAACATATTCAGGTGACCAGTATTCAGGGCAATGTAATAGGCTGGGATCAATCAGCTTTTTGAAATCATCGCTATTTTGAATATACGCTATTTTTTTGAGAATAAAGTTAAATTTCTTGTGGAGGTTGATTGTAATTATATGGGTTGGCTTGCCTTTTCTAATAGAAAGGATTTTTTCTTTGAAATCTGCTGATGTAAAAACAACCATATTATTTTCAAGTTTTGCCAGCCTGCTAAAATACTCGAAATAAGTATCGTTGGTGCATTCAAAAGATTTTGAATGGCCATTTTGGCTATTCCAGTTTCCTCTACCAATATCAAAAAAAGCAGTTACTATTGTTATTGATTCTTTCATAAAATGTGGCTAGCCCGTCGTAGTATAAAATTTAGTTATAATCAATCAGTGATATATAAATCATGAGACTCTAGATTTCAATTTTTCAAATACTTCATTAGGTTTTATTGAACTCATAGTACCATCCACGGATTTAATTTCATGTTGCTCTGAACCATAGCCGCCAATCAGCCCGGGATCTGTTGGGCCAAACAGGGTGAAATTCGGTTTATCTAATGCGGCGGTTAAATGGCTAAGGCCTGTATCAACAGAAACCACCGCCTTAGCATTAGCAATTTGTAGAGCAACTTCGGCTAAGGTTAATTTAGGCAAAACTTCGACAAAATCAAACCCATCTGCAAGGCGTAATGCCCTTTGGTGTTCATGCTCTGCGCCCCATGGCAGTTTTATTTTTAAACCACTGTCGGCCATTAACCCAATCAGTTCTCGCCAGTGCTCTTCAGGCCAGTGTTTATCATCACGAGTGGTTGAATGCAAGAACACCACATAGTCATCCTGTGTGACTGTGGGGACATGTAAAAAACGTTGAGCGATGGCATAGTCACCTTGCGCTTTAGGACTATCGTAGCCAAGACTCGCGGCAAACAGTTGGCGAATACGTTCTACGGCATGCTGTTGCTTACTAATTTGGTATTTATAGTCGTAAAAAAAACTGGCAATAGGCTCTCGAATACTGTGGCGATCATAGCCATGTTTAGGGCCATCTGCGAGACGCGTGACCAGAAAGGCACTTTTCAATAGGCCTTGAGCATCAATAATCGCATCATAGCGGGTTGCAGTCAGTTGCTGGCGAAATGCAGCACGTTCGGCGCGAATGGGGGCAGAAAACCAGTTTTTACGCCAACGGCGGATAGCAACAGGGATCACTTGATTGACTGCGCTGTGCCATGTGGGGATCTGCGCAAAACCCTCTTCTACAACCCAATCGAATTGGATATGAGGAAAGGCTTGCTGTGCATCCGTTAGTGCGGGTAGGGAGTGTAACACATCCCCCATCGATGAAGTCTTTACTAGCAGTACGCGCATCAAGCAACACCTATTTGTAATCGCGCCAGCGCATCAACCACTAATTGAGGCTGAATATCGATGAGACTTTGATGATAACCGCTTGCCCCATCACCTTTACGAACTTTATGGTAGCCACTAATTAAGCGGATAACTTCTGCTTTATTCGATAGTGGAGGCGTAAAATCAGGGCTACTTGGGCCATATAGGGCAACAAGCGGTTTATCCAATGCAGCAGCAACATGCATCAGTCCTGAATCATTGCTGACAACGGCCTGACAGCTAGCAATTAAATTCACGGCTTGTTCTAAAGACGTTTTACCCGCAAGGTTGCTACAATGCTCATGCGCACTGTCCGTTAGGCTTTGGCGAATTTCCTCACCTGCATCATGATCTTTTTGTGAGCCAAATAAGAGAACTTGATAACCTTTTTCGCTGATCAACTGCTCCGCTAGCGCGGCGTAGTGATAGTGCGGCCAACGTTTAGCCGGACCAAATTCTGCACCAGGGCAGAAGCCAATAATTGGGCGTGTGGTATTGATATTAAACGCTTTAATAGCCTCAGTGACTTCTTGTTCATTAACAGCCAGTTTAGGCCATAAGATAGGCTCTGGAATATCTGCTGCGCTGTGAATGTTTTGCTTATCATAAGCTAATGCAACATAGCGCTGCACCATCAACGGAAAAGCGGCTTTATCTAATGTACGGAGGTCATTAAGTAGTCCATAACGCATCTCACCGCGCCAACCCGTTCGTTTGGCAATTTTGGCAAAGAAGGGCACTAAAGCAGATTTAAATGAGTTCGGAAGAACAATGGCTTGGTCATAACCATTTTGGCGTAAGCTAAGGCCAAGTTTACGGCGCTCACCAATCGCGAGCGCACCATGGCCTAATGGCATTGGGATGGCGGCATTGACTTCGGGCATTTTCGCCAATAGAGGGCGGCACCATTGAGGTGCCATCACATCAATTTGTGCTTGAGGATATTGAGCCTTTAGCGTGCGATATAGGCTCTGTGACATCATCATATCCCCTACCCATGAGGGGCCGATCACCAATATTTTCATAAAGTTGTATTAATCTTCTTTATTCAGCCATTGCATATATTCAGCTACGCCTTCGGCAACTGTTTTAAAAGGTGCCTTATAGCCAGCCGTACGTAATTTTGTCATGTCTGCTTGTGTGAAGCTTTGATAGCGCCCTTTTAGTTTCTCAGGGAATTCAATGTATTCAACAGAAACATTTTTATCACTGTGGAATTGTGTCACTGCATCGGCGACGGCTTGGAATGACTCGGCACGGCCTGTACCACAGTTAAAGATCCCTGAAATATTGTTCTGCCAGAACCATAAATTGACTGCGGCAACATCGCCGACATAAATAAAGTCACGGCGGAAGTTTTCACTACCTTCAAATAGCTTGGGTTGTTGGCCTTCATTAATTTGCTTATTCAGATGGTAAGCGACACTTGCCATGCTGCCTTTATGACCCTCACGAGGACCATATACGTTGAAGTAACGGAAACCACAAATTTGCGACTGTGCTTCTGGCAAAATTTCGCGAACGTACTGGTCAAAGAGGAATTTCGAATAGCCATACACGTTGAGTGGCTTTTCGAACTGGCGATCTTCAATAAAATTATCACTACGACCACCGTATGTTGCCGCTGAAGAGGCATAGAGGAATGGGATTTCGCGCTCTAAGCAAAAATGCAGTAACTCTTTCGAATACTGATAGTTATTATCCATCATGTACTTGCCATCCCATTCAGTTGTGGATGAGCAAGCACCTTCATGGAATACCGCATCGACATCACCAAAATCATCACCGGCGATAATACTCGCAATAAAATCTTCTTTATCAATGTAATCAGCAATATCGAGGTCAACAAGGTTGGCAAACTTAGTACCGTCTTTCAGATTATCGACAACGAGAATATCTGTACGACCAGCATCATTTAATGCTTTGACAATGTTGCTACCAATAAAACCAGCTCCGCCAGTGACAATGATCATCGGGCATACCTCAAATGGGTTAAGAACAAAAAGGATACGAATTGTTTTTCATAATAGCATTTCTGCGCGCTGACGACACCATAACTGGCAGACAAACATTCTAGAGGCTACATTTTTATAGGGGAATGATCGTGATCTTGGCTGCAAACTTAATTTATTTATGCTGCATCAGTCGATAGTTTTAGTATCTATTATTAAACTCTAAAAATCGTCACATAACAGGAATAAATCATGTCAGAACTATTTTATCAGCAGATTAAAGAGCAGTTAGCCCAAACAGAGGCTGCTGGTTTGTTTAAGCATGAGCGGATAATCACTTCCTCGCAAGATGCAGATATTGAAATTGTTGGTAATAAGCGAGTTGTTAATTTTTGTGCCAACAATTACTTGGGATTAGCAAATCACCCAGATTTGATTGAAGCCGCGAAGCAGGGTATGGATAGTCACGGTTTTGGTATGGCTTCTGTCCGTTTTATTTGTGGAACACAAGATAGCCATAAACAACTCGAAAAGAAATTGGCTGATTTTTTAGGTATGGAGGACGCCATACTCTATTCCTCTTGTTTTGATGCGAATGGGGGATTATTTGAAACCTTGCTAGGCCCCGAAGACGCGGTCATTTCAGATGCGTTAAACCATGCTTCCATTATCGATGGAATACGCCTTTGTAAAGCTAAACGGTATCGTTATGCAAATAATGATATGGCAGAGCTTAGGGTTTGTCTCGAAGAGGCTAAAGCCGCAGGTGCACGCCACATTTTGATTGCGACGGATGGTGTCTTCTCAATGGATGGTGTTATTGCCAATTTGAAAGCGGTTTGTGACCTAGCAGATGAATTCCAAGCATTAGTGATGGTTGATGATTCTCATGCGGTTGGTTTTGTTGGTAAAAATGGCCGCGGCACCCATGAATATTGTGATGTGATGGGGCGAGTAGACATTATTACAGGGACACTGGGTAAAGCGCTTGGTGGGGCTTCAGGCGGTTATACGGCGGCAAAAAAAGAAGTCGTCGAGTGGTTACGTCAACGCTCTCGTCCTTACTTATTTTCCAACTCATTAGCCCCCGCTATCGTTGCGGCCTCGATTAAAGTCATCGATATGATGAGTGAGGGGGATGCGCTACGTGAGCGGTTATGGCGTAATGCCGCGCTATTTCGTGAAAAGATGTCTGCGGCAGGCTTTACTCTCGCTGGCGCCGATCATGCCATTATTCCTGTTATGTTAGGGGATGCGGCGCTTGCTCAAGTTTTTGCAAATGAATTACTAGAAGAAGGTATTTATGTAACTGGTTTCTTCTACCCTGTTGTTCCTCAAGGACAAGCGCGTATTCGTACACAAATGTCGGCGGCACATACGGAAGAAGATATTTTACGCGTTGTAGACGCATTCACCCGCATAGGCAAAAAACTGAAAGTCATTTCCTAATGATAATAATATAAGGCCGTTCTATGAAAGCACTGTCTAAATTAAAAGCAGAACCAGGTATATGGATGACAGAAGTTCCAAAACCGGAACTAGGGCACAATGATGTGATGATAAAAATCCGTAAAACCGCCATTTGTGGTACGGATGTTCATATCTATAACTGGGATGAATGGTCACAAAAAACCATTCCTGTTCCAATGGTTGTGGGCCATGAATATATTGGGGAAATTGTTGAGATAGGACAGGAAGTCAAAGGCTTTAAAATCGGTGATCGTGTTTCCGGTGAGGGGCATATTACATGCGGTCACTGTCGCAACTGTCGTGGGGGGCGCACGCATTTATGCCGTAACACGATTGGCGTGGGGGTAAATCGCCCCGGCTGTTTTGCACAATACCTTGTGTTGCCTGCATTTAATGCGTTTAAAATCCCCGATAATATTCCAGATGAAATTGCTGCTATCTTTGACCCATTTGGTAACGCGGTTCATACTGCGCTCTCTTTTGATCTTGTTGGTGAAGATGTTTTAGTTTCAGGAGCAGGGCCTATCGGTATTATGGCTGCCGCGGTGTGCCGACATGTGGGGGCTCGTCACGTTGTTATCACTGACATCAATGACTATCGATTAGAGCTAGCTAAAAAAATGGGTGTCACTCGCGCGGTGAATGTGGGGCGTGAAAATCTAAAAGATGTGATGAAAGAGCTTGGCATGCAAGAAGGCTTTGATGTGGCTTTAGAGGTATCTGGCTCTCCCGCGGCCTTTCACTCTATGCTAGACACGATGAACCACGGCGGTCGCATTGCTTTATTGGGGATCCCATCTTCAGAAATGGCGATTGATTGGAGTAAAGTGATTTTTAAAGGCCTATTTATCAAAGGTATTTATGGCCGAGAGATGTTTGAAACTTGGTATAAAATGGCGACTTTGATCCAATCTGGGTTAGATCTTTCACCAATAATCACCCATCAATTTTCTATCGATGATTTCCAAAAGGGCTTTGACGTGATGCGTTCAGGGCAGTCAGGAAAAGTGATATTAAATTGGGATTAGTCGGTGGTATTCCAGTTGCCGAATTTGTGCGGCAACTGGAAAACAGTGTTAGGGTTTTTGTTGTGTAAAGAACGGCTATTTTGGGGCAGATAATAGCGGCTGTAGCGTCTTATCTTGATAAATTGATTCAACCACAAACATCAGAAAATCAATCCCTTCTAGCGACGTATTTTCTGGTACTGTAAACTCACATACCCCGAGCCTAACTGGCTCCAGCGCCGTATCTTTAGGGGTGACTGTAGAAGGCGTGGGCTGTTTATTCGGCGTTTCAGGCTGCATTTTTAACGGTTTTTGGTCTGAGGGTTGCGAACTTCCTTGTAATAAGGCGCTTACCGAGACAAGTTCTATATCTGCAGGGAGTTGCGGCAAGTATTTCTGCAAAGCACGAACGGTTGAAGGGTGTGGATGACCTATCGCAATCGCATTGCCATGTTTACGTGCATAGGCGACCGCTTTATTAAGTTGAACGCGAGTTTCTTCCTCTGATTGATGGTTATCAAGGAAGATATGGCGGCGTACAACGGGAACACCAAATTCATTTGCGGCTTTTACGGCCTGCGTATTTCCGATGGTCACGCTATCTAAAAAGAAAAAGTTCGCCTTAGACAGTGAGTTCATGACATGGCGCATACCTGAAAGACTAGAGGTCATTTCACTGCCCATATGATTATTCATGCCCTTGGCATAAGGTACTTGGCTAATGGCTCGTTTGATAATACGGTCAATTTCTTCGGCGCTCATGGTTGGTGAAAGGGTGTTTTTTTCGAGTGGTTGCTTGCTAAGGGGTTTCATCGGCATGTGAATGATAACCTCTCGCCCTTGCTGATGGGCTTTATTGGCAACAAGCTGACCATGAGGTGAATCAGGCAAGATAGCAATCGTGATTGGCGTCGGCAGCGCCAATATTTGGTTATCTTCTTTTGTGCGATAGCCAAAGTCATCAATGACTATCGCTAATTTTGCTGCACTAGCCTGAAGGCTCATCATCAAAAGAGATAAACCGATGAGTCGCATAAAAGGCCGGCGTTTTGACATAATTATATTCCTAACTATTTATTTGGCTATCTACCTAGCCAAGGGCGAGGGTTGACCGTTTTACCCTGCCGACGAATTTCGAAGTACAGTGCTGGTCGCTCTTGCCCACCACTACTTCCCACAAGGGCGATAGGTTGCCCAGCGCGAACTTCTTGCCCAACATTGACGAGAGCACTTTGGTTATAGCCATATAAGCTCATATCGCCTTTACCATGTTCAACCACGACGACGAGGCCATAACCTTGTAGCCAGTCAGCAAGTAGTACACGGCCATCGGCAATGGCTTTGACTTGTGTGCCTTCGTTAGCACCGATAACCATACCTTTCCAGCGTAGCTCACCTGAAATTGCCTCGCCATAGTTGTGCAGGGTCTGTCCGCGAACTGGCCATAGTGCTTGCCCCGCAGGGCGGCCTAAGCCACCAGTACGAGACATGAGTGAACGCTCACTCTCTGAAGGTTTATAAGTCGAGCCTTTTTGTTTGGCTTTACGCTCTTTTTCGGCCACCTCAGCACGAATACGTGCGGCTTCACGTGCTTCACGCTCCGCTCTGGCTTTCGCCTCACGTTCAGCACGCGCGATCTTATCTCGCAACCTAGATTCATTTTGTTTCATGATGGCAAGATTTTTTTGATCTTCTTTAAGCGTACTTTCAAGGGCCGCAAGAGTTTGCTTACGTGCTGCCTGAGCCTTATCGAGTTTACGTTTTTCTTGCTGTTGGCGAGCTAAAGCTGTTTTTTGTTCCGCTTGTTTTTGCTGCTCAAGCTGTTTTTGCTGATTTAGCTCAAGGGTGGTGGCCTCAAGCTGTTTAATATTTTTTTCGCGCGCTTGATTGAGGTAGCTGTAATAGGCGAGGATACGCTCTTCCCGTTGGCCTTCTTCACCTTTTAAAAACAGTGATAGGCCTTGGTGCTTACCTAATCGGAAGGCTGCGTCAAGTTGCTCGGCAAGTAACTTTTCGTGCTCGGCTTTTTGCTTTTGCAATCGGTTAATATTGCTGTTTAATGAGGAAATCTCTTTATCTAATTGCTTAAGTTGAGATTGTGTCTCATGTAGCTCACGCCCTGCCGCAGAAATGTTTTTCTCTTGCTGTTGGAGTTGATTCAGCAATGATGCCCGTTTGGCTTGCTGGTTTTTGACGCTTTTTTCTTTTTCAGCGATATTTTGCAGCAAATTTTGGAGCTGATCTTTATTTTCGGTGATCTGATTGGCCGCCAATACCTGATTAGGCACCAGAGAGATTAATCCACAAACGAACAGGGTTGAAGCAATAGCCTGACGAATAGCTGCTTTTTTCATCCGGTTATGTGTATTGGCCATTCTGATAGAAAACCTCGAATAAATGCGATAGCTGATTATTTCATCTGATAGCGTGAGTTACCAGCACCCTATTCTGAATATTGCAACAAATCGCGCCGAACCAAACGCGTTTTATGACCTGATGAAAACTAAATTATCTTGTAATAATTAGCATATCATCATTTGTCATCCTATTGATTGTATAGTGTATCGCGCCATTTTGTAGCATTAAATCAAATATTTTCAGTGCTCGTTAGTGCCTCTGTGTCTTTTTCCACCACACAGAATGCTTGATTTTAACAGTGTAATTTTTTGTCACGCTTTGTGCTTATGGTAAAATGGTTCGTCTATATTGATAAATAAACGCTATTTTGTTGGGATTAGAGACCATTTCTGCGGAGTGTTTCGCAAAAAAAACAATGTAGTTTGCGCTAACTGGCTGTAATTAGCTCAACACAAAGGTATACTCTGAACCCTTTGGTATTCGTTTTTAACTAACGGGAGTGATTGCCCCCCATGATGCAAGAAATCATGCAATTCGTCAGCCGGAACATGTTATTGAGTCTGGTTTGGATCGCACTATTTGTCGCGGTGGTCGTAATGACCTTTAAAGGTTTGTTCTCTAAATCAAAAGTGATCACTCGCGCGCAGGCGATTGCTCTGATTAATAAAGAAGAGGCAGTCGTTGTGGATTTACGTACTCGTGACGATTTCCGCAAAGGGCACATTATTGATTCTATCAACTTAACGCCATCTGAAATTAAAGACAATAATTTAGGTGAGCTAGATAAACACAAACAGAAACCCGTTATTGTGGTCTCTGCAAGTGGTATGGAATCAGGTAAACCGGCTGAGCACCTTGTCCAGCACGGTTTTGAAAAAGTCTTTATCTTAAAAGAAGGGATTGCTGGCTGGTCAGGTGAAAACCTGCCGTTGGCTCGTGGTAAGAAATAATTTATCCGGCGTGTAAATTGTCATATATCCAATGATGCTCATTTGAGACAGGTTAGTTTGAACATCGGCGGGTCTATACAGTCAAATTCATATGGAAGTTAAAAGGTATTAAAACTATGTCAGAACAAAACAACTCAGAAATGGTATTCCAGATCCAACGTATCTATACAAAAGATGTTTCATTTGAAGCACCGAATGCACCACATATTTTCCAGCATGAGTGGCAGCCAGAAATCAAACTGGATTTGGATACTTCTTCTACTCAATTGACTGAAGGTGTTTATGAAGTTGTTTTGCGTGTTACCACAACAGCAAAACTGGGTGAAGAAACTGCATTCCTGTGTGAAGTTCAACAAGCCGGTGTATTCTCAATCGAAGGTATTGAAGGCACGCAAATGGCACATTGCTTAGGTGCATACTGCCCTAACATTCTGTTCCCATATGCACGTGAAGCAATCACTAGCATGGTGAGCCGTGGTACATTCCCTCAACTGAACCTTGCGCCAGTTAACTTTGATGCACTGTTTATGAATTATTTGCAACAGCAGCAAGGTGAATCAGCGCCAGATACAGAAGCTCAACAGGACGCTTAATGAAAACTGCTTCAATGACAGTCATCGGTGCCGGATCTTACGGCACCGCTTTAGCCATTACGTTAGCTCGTAATGGTCATCAGGTTGTGCTGTGGGGGCATGATCCTCAGCATATCCATACATTACAACAAGAACGTAGCAATCAGGCATTTTTGCCTGGCGTTTCTTTCCCTGATAGTTTATCTCTCGAAGCGGACCTCAAACGTGCCGTGGAAGCGAGTCCGAATATCTTGATCGTAGTACCAAGCCACGTTTTTGGTGATGTACTCAAGCAAATTCAACCTCATCTCCAAGCCAATTCTCGTGTTATTTGGGCGACTAAAGGCTTAGAAAGAGATACAGGACGCTTATTACAAGATGTGGCACGTGAAGTATTAGGCAATGAAATTCCACTCGCGGTGCTATCTGGCCCTACGTTTGCCAAAGAGCTGGCGGCGGGGATGCCGACGGCAATTTCGGTTGCGGCAACCGACAGCCAATTTGGCGATGAACTGCAACAACTTTTCCATTGCGGTAAGAGTTTTCGTGTGTACAAAAACCCTGATATGGTCGGCGTACAGCTTGGCGGAGCCGTGAAGAACGTCATTGCGATTGGCGCGGGTATTTCTGATGGTATGGGGTTTGGCGCGAATGCGCGTACCGCATTAATTACCCGTGGCCTTGCCGAAATGAGCCGGTTAGGTGCGGCATTAGGTGCTGATCCTGCCACCTTTATGGGTATGGCGGGGTTAGGTGACTTAGTGTTAACCTGTACTGATAACCAATCACGTAACCGCCGTTTTGGTATGATGCTCGGCGATGGGGGGAGTGTCAGTGAAGCCGAAAAAGAGATTGGCCAAGTGGTGGAAGGCTATCGCAATACTAAAGAAGTGAAAGCGCTTGCTGAGCGTACTGGTGTTGAGATGCCTATCACGGAGCAAATTTATCAAATCCTCTATTGCCATAAAAATGTGTTAGAGGCTGCACAGGCTCTATTAGGGCGTGCAACAAAAGATGAAATTGCTTATACGCCGACGTCGAAAGATTAAAGTTAAAAGATAAGTGAGTCATTATGTCGCGAGAAGAATTGGATAGGATCTGGGGGTTTATTAAAGAGGAAGCAAAATCGCTTGCTGATTGTGAACCGCTACTAGCCAGTTTTTTTAATGCAACACTGCTAAAGCATGACAACTTAGGCAGTGCGCTCAGCTATATGTTAGCAAACAAGCTAAGCTCTCCCATTATGCCTGCGATGGAAGTGAGGGAGATTGTTGAAGAAGCGTATCGTAATGATGAGCAGATGATCTTTTCAGCCGCAATGGATTTATCCGCCGTGCGTCTACGTGACCCCGCGGTGGATAAATACTCTACGCCACTCCTCTACCTTAAAGGGTTCCATGCATTGCAAGGTTACCGTATTGGGCATTGGCTATGGAAAGAGGGGCGCCAAGCGCTTGCGGTTTACCTGCAAAATCAAATATCAGTCACTTTTGCAGTGGATATTCACCCTGCTGCTCGTATTGGTTGTGGCATTATGCTGGACCATGCCACGGGTATTGTGATTGGTGAAACTGCCGTTGTTGAGAACGATGTTTCTATTCTTCAATCTGTGACTTTAGGCGGTACAGGCAAAACCTGTGGTGACCGTCACCCTAAAGTACGAGAAGGCGTGATGATCGGCGCTGGCGCGAAGATTCTTGGTAATATTGAGATAGGCCGTGGCGCAAAAATTGGTGCTGGCTCGGTTGTTCTTCACCCTGTTCCCCCTCATACAACCGTCGCGGGTGTACCTGCTCGGGTGGTTGGCAAGCCAAATAGTGATAAACCATCATTTGAGATGGATCAGAACTTTAATGGTTCGATTTATGGTTTTGAAGATGGCGATGGGATTTGAGAAGAGTCATTATTTTATCTGAGCTGAAACTGCTAAAAGATATGGATGAATATACTAGCCATACAGATGAGTTATTTCATGTTACTGTATCACAATTTATTGAACCTTTTAATAATAACGACAAGCAATAATAGTTAAACCCTCATCGTCTATTGAATAAATGAGCCTATTTGTTTCATCTATTCGTCTAGACCAGAAGCCAGCTAAGTTTTCTTTTAGTGGTTCTGGTTTTCCTATCCCATAAAAGGGGGTTCTTTTAGTATCGTCAATGAGCTTATTAATGCGTTTGAGCGTTTGTAAGCGCTTAATGAACCAGTAAAGCTTTACTCAACCTCACTGATTTCTACGTTCCATGGCATGAGATCCGACACATCATCTTTCGGACTTCGTTTTGGTAACTCGGTAAACAGGTGTTGGAAGTAATAATAAGGGTTCATGTCATTAGCGCGGCAAGTCATCACGAGGCTATACAAGTTTGCACTCGCCTTTGCTCCGCCTACCGAAGTTGAGAACATCCAATTTTTGCGACCTGTCGTGAACGGCCTTATATCTCGTTCGGTCACATTGTTGTCGATACTTATATCGCCGTCTTCAAGGTAAGTAAGCAGCTTAGGCCACTGGTTTTGCGTATAAGTGATGGCTTTGCCAAGTAATCCTTTAGGGAGAACGTTTTGACTGTCAAGCCATTGCTTGAACTCATCTAAAATAGGTTTGGCTTCTTCTTGTCGTAGTTGGTGTCGAGATTTTGCGTCAAGCCCTTTGGCTTTCTTTTCAAGACCGTATAGTTTGCTAATAAAGTTCAGTGCTTTTTCTGGCTTGCCCGCTTTTTTTGATGGTGAAGCTTTTTGAGCATCAGTGAACTTTCTGCGTACATGCGCCATGCAAGCAGCTTGAGTCACGTCCTCAAGTTTGTCGTATGCACTGTAGCCATCCGATAGCAAGTAACCAGAGTAACCACCTAAAAAGTCTTGTACGCACTCTGTTCTGCGGCTGGCTTGATAGTCGTAGATAACCACTGGGTTATTGACGAACTCACCGCTACGATAGACCCACATATATGACTTAGATTGTGCTTTCTTATCTTCTTCACGTAATACTTGAACAGTGGTTTCGTCCACGCAGATGAGCTTTTCTTTCAATAACTCACTTTTCATTGCATCAATAATGACTTGCACTTTGCTTCCTAACTGAACGCACCAGTTGGCCAGTGTAGCGCGGCTAATATCTATACCAGAGCGATTGAGAATATCCACTTGGCGATAGAGTGGCAGAGCATCAACGTATTTTGCTGTGACTACAGCGGCGAATGCATCTGCACTCCCTAGGCTTTTAGGGATCATACTTGCGGGTTTTGGGGCTGTGATAATCTTTGTTTCAGTCTGTGTTTTTTCACACTGCCGGCAAGCGTACTTGGTTCGCTCGTGACGTATAACACTAACCTTCTGTGGGATGATTTTCAGCTCTTCAGACGTTTCAACACCACATTGATGTAAAGGCTCGTCGCAGCAGTCGCAATAAGGGGCATTGAGTTCATGTTTATGAACTTCACGCTCGAGCTCTTTTGGAAAAGGCTTACGGCCTGTTTTTTTCTTGTCGTCGTCGGATTTAGCCGTACTCTTTTGTTGCTCCGCTTCGTTAAAGGTACCTTTGGGTATTTTTTCACTTTGTGATGAGAAGCGCTTTGACTTACTTAAATTGAGCTGTTCAATCAACAACTCAATTTTGGTTTTGAGCTCGGCAACCTCCTCTTGCTTTGCCGCAAGGAGTTTATCTTTTGCTTCGTTCTGTTGGTGAAGCTCAAGCAGCATAGCTTTTAGCTGGTCGATATCATCAGGGAGGTCGGTCATGTCTGGGCTCTGGTCATCTCAATGACTTAAGTATGACAGCAAAAAAGGATCGTTCAAGCCCAACGTGACGATCAGTATCAGCGGTCACACTTCTAGATTATGAAGTGGACGATGAGCTTTGGCATGTTCGAGCGTTAACCCCGAAAGAAGCCAACCCAGTTGTTGCTTAGTAATATGAATGGCTCCGTCCTCACTGGGTCTTGGCCACTTGAAGGTCCCTTTTTCTAAGCGACGATAGTACAGCCAGAAGCCATTAGTATCCCAAAACAAGATTTTCAATTTATCTCGGGTACGATTGCAGAAAATGAACCAAGACTCACTAAACGGATCCATCTCAAGAGTCTCCGCGACAATCAACGATAGTCCATCAATGGACTTACGCATGTCCGTGACTCCAGAGATGAGGAAAACCTTACCTGTTGGTATCATTGTAGCGCTTCAAACCAAGTCTTAATTTGTTGCGAGCTAAGCGTTGCCGGCAGTTCTGCTCGAATGCCATTATTGAGAATTAACACAACACAACTTGTGCTCACGGTAGGCTCTGTCACCACGATAGGTTGAACCCTGGTTTCAGGCTCGGATTGCGTGAGCTTTTTCGACCAATAGTGAAAAGTCTGATAGCTTATGTTTTGCTCCGAGCAAAACTGCTTAATGCCTAAATTACTTTGTCGTTGCTGCTCTAGAATTGCAGCCCAGTATTCTCGTTTACTTTGTTGTTCCATAGTCCCTCCAATGAAAAAGCTACTATGGCAAATGACGAGTTTGTTTAGTATGTGTGGTTCATTAACCGCTTACCTCATTTATAAGCTCTCTTTTCTTTACTTTTCCGGCTTTAAATTGATCGATTGATTTATTTAAATGTTCGGCATTTGCTGGTGAGCGTAATAAATCGTTTCCATTAGGCTATTGTAATACTCTAAAGACATAACTACAGCATCCTCTGAGTCACGACGAGTGATGATAGTTGTATCTGCATCATCAACAACGCTATCTAATATCGATTTTAGATTATTTCTAGCATCACTAAATGAAATTGTTTTCATTTTCCCTCCTATACTTGTACTTTATTCTGTACAGGTATAATGGCGTTATAAGGACAGTTCAAGCATGCATGGCTGCTAAATCAGTCGCGTAATAATGCTCCTGCGTAACCCAACTGCCTCCATGCCTCGAACACCACCACTGCAACAGAGTTGGATAGGTTCATACTGCGACTATCTGCCAACATAGGGATACGAATTTTTTGCTCAATTGGCATATTGTCGAGTACGTAAGGGGGTAATCCCCGCGTTTCTGGACCAAACATTAAATAATCATCTTGCCGATAGCTTACATTACTGTGGCTTGGCTTACCTTTGGTGGTTAAAGCAAAAACGCGAGCACCGCTAGCAGATTGGTTATTATCAGGACTTAAGCCTTCGCTATCTAAAAAAGCATAATAGTCATGATGGTGTTTGATATCGGCGAATTCACTGTAATCTAAGCCTGCACGGCGTAGTCGCTTATCATCCCAAGTAAAGCCTAGCGGATGGATAAGGTGCAAGCTAAATCCGGTATTGGCACAAAGGCGAATAATATTGCCTGTATTTGGCGGGATCTCTGGTTCGAATAAAACAATATGTGGCATAACGAATGGTTGTATTAAACAGTCAAGTTAGATGGAACAATGAGGAAGGATTTTACGCGCAAATGGTACAAGTTGCATGTAGTTGTTGAAGCTAAATAAAAAAGCGGGTTCGATAAGGAACCCGCTGTTAAGTGAAGGATCTCAAATTAAAGGCTATTGCTGCTTATAGCCGTTAGGGTTTTGAGATTGCCAACGCCAGCTGTCATTAACCATATCTTGTACTGAATATTGTGCTTTCCATCCTAAATCATTAAAGGCCTTTTTAGGGCTAGACCAACATTCAGCGATATCGCCAGGGCGGCGCTCAACAATTTTATACGGGATAGGTTTACCTGATGCTTTTTCAAAAGCAGCAATCATCTCTAATACACTCGTTCCTTTACCCGTACCTAGGTTATAGATATGTAGGCCTGCTTGATGGCTGACATTGTTTAATGCTGCAATATGACCGCTAGCTAAATCCATAACATGGATATAATCACGTACGCCAGTACCATCTGGAGTTGGGTAATCAGAGCCAAATACCATGACTTCTTTATGACGACCAACTGCTACTTGAGCGATATAAGGTGTTAGGTTATTTGGAATACCCTGTGGGTCTTCACCAATTAAGCCTGATTGGTGTGCGCCAACGGGATTAAAGTAGCGTAGTAAAGTAACCGACCAATCGTTATGTGCAATATATAGATCAGCAAGAATACGCTCAACCATATATTTACTGGTGCCATATGGGTTGGTAGTACCACCGACTTTAGAGTCTTCGGTTAATGGTACTTCTTCTGGATCACCATACACAGTAGCCGATGAGCTAAAAATTAAGCTTTTGACGCCCGCTTTTTGCATACTGGCAAGTAATACTAATGTGCCATTGACGTTATTATCATAATACTCAATCGGTTTTTGAACGGATTCACCAACCGCTTTTAACCCAGCAAAGTGGATCACCGATGTGATTTGGTGCTCAGCAAAAATCGTATCCAGAATAGCGTTATCACGTACATCACCGGCATAGAAGACAGGTTTTGTACCTGTGATGGTTTCAATGCGGTTGAGTACTTCTGGGTTGGCATTACATAAATTATCTAAAATAATTGGCTGCATGCCTTGTTCAATCATCTGCACACAGGTATGGCTACCAATGTAGCCAAGACCGCCTGTGACTAAGACCTTTGTATGATTCATTTTAAATTCCTGTACGACTAGTACTCATAGACATAGTTATAGTCGTCTGATTTCGCATCGATACCATTGAGGATCACGCCTGTGATTTCGATATCGTTTTGTTTAAAGCGTTTTAGCGATAGCTCAACGTCTTTCACCGTATTGACACCATAGTAGGCAATAAGCAGTGAGGTGCCGACGTACTTACCGATAATCGCAGAGTCAGTGATTGCTAAGATTGGGGCGGTATCGATAACCACGATATCATATTGCCCTTTCACCGTGTCGAGTAGGTGCTTAAAACGTTCTCCCATCAGTAACTCAGAAGAGTGAGTGACATTTTTACCACGGCAGATCACATCTAGGTTTTCAATCACACCACGGTGGATGACCGGTTGCGTAATGTCCTGCTGAGCCAAATATTCGGATAACCCCGTTTTATTGCTTAAACCAAAGGCTTTATGAATACGACCTTTACGTAAGTCGGTATCAATTAAGAGGACTTTTTTACCCGCATTAGCTAATACAACCGCCATATTAGAGGTAACAAAGCTTTTACCTACGCCCGGTGACGCACTACTGATCATCACCAAGTTATTCCCTTGGTTCATCACCGAGAAGTAAACGCTGGTGCGTAGGGAACGGATGGCTTCTACTGCCGTATCGGCCGGGTTTTCCAATGCAAGTGGGCGCTGATTCCCCGCTGCGATTAATTTTTTCTCATGAGTAGAGAATGGGATAGTGGCATAGACGTTAACACCCAATGCATCGATATCTTCAGTACCTTTAATCTTATTATTAAATAACTCACGGGCAATTACATAAGCGCAACCCACAATAAAACCGAGGATAGCCGCCAGAACCATTATGAGTGCTTTTTTCGGTGCCACGGCATTGGGTTGGGATTCTGCCGAGTCAATAATACGTACATCGGCGGTGATCCCGGAGTTTAATACGCTCAGCTCTTGCTGTTTGGCCACTAGCTGATTATAGATAGCTTGTTCGGACTCCACATCACGGGTTAAACGCACAATCTGTTGCTGGGTATTAGGAAGTTTTTGGATATTTTTACTGATTTTCTCTTTTTCACGTAACAGTTGCTGACGCTTATCCAGTAATGATTGGTAAGCAGGGTGGTTACGGGTATAGAGCTGCTGGATCTCTACCTCTTTAAAGGTTAACTCATTGAGTTTCTCTTCGACTTGTAAGGCGCTATCAAGAGCTGATTTAGCCTCTAAGGACAGGTCGATAGATTCATTCTTTTTACGGAAAGCATTTAATTGGTTTTCATAGTTGTCCAATTTAGTTTTTACTTTCGGTAAATATTCATCTAAGAATAATAAGGTGTTGTTGGTAACCTCTTTTTTACGCTCAGTATTCTGGTCCACATAGTTTTGGATAATACTATTTAAAATCTGCACATTTTCCGCTTTGTCAGCACCTTTAATTTCCATACTGATAATGCCAGTCCCTATACCGACTTCAGCGATAGATAAGGTTTTGCGTAAATCTTCGATTGTAGAATAGCGTGCGTTTTTGACAATAGTAAACTCTTGACCAACTTCGGCATTGAGTGAGGTTATTAATAGGCTGATGTCATCTTGTTTTAGGAGTTCACCCACCTTACCTTCAAGGGTCTGCTCAGCAATATTAACAGCATATTTATTTGCGCCTAAATAAGTGAGAGTAGCAGGTTCTCCAATAAGATGTTCAGGTAAAGAATAGAGGGAAATGGTGACAGAGGCCTTGTCTCCCCAAAGCCTATCAAAAAAACCAGCCGGGGCAATTTTGGTATCTAAATTAAGAGCGGTGACAGCTTTACCGAGCACCATCCGAGACTTAATTACTTCAATTTCGGAGTCCACTTGGCTATTACTATTAGCAAATGGCATTACATCACTCATTTGATCTAATAATGAGACTTGGCTCATTTTATCGTATTGCAGTGTAGCATTGGCTTGATAGATCGGGGTTGCTAGAAAGCTATAAGCGGCACCAATAACAATAAAAAAGAGGGTAGAAAAGCCGATTTTAAGGTAGCTGGATTTGAGTACCTTAAAGAGCGCCAGCAGATCGATTTCGTCAGAGGCAGCGGAGCTGGTTTTTGTCGTGTTCATAATCAATTAACGTTAAGCCTTCAAATAGTAAAATTAAATTTTCCCTTGCCACTGTATAACGGCTTTTTCCATCAGTTGATAAACATGCTCGAACATTTCATCACTGCGTTTATGTGGATCTGGGATCTCGGTTTTATTTAGCCACTGGCCGAACAGCATGACTTTGCCACGCGTCTCGGGGAATTGTTGATGGATTCTATCAATATGGTCGTTTTCCATCACTAGGATTAAGTCTGCTTCTTTACATAATTCACTGGTTAAACGACGTGATTGATGGCCATCTAAAGAGAGATTGTGGTTTTGTGCAATACGGATGGCGCTATCATAAGCGGGGCGATCCTCTTTGGCGATAATGCCTGCGGAGTGCACTTTTTTATCGGGGAAATGGGTTTGTAATAGGCGCTCCCCCGTAGGGGAGCGGCAAATATTCCCCATACAGACAACGAGAATATTATTAAACATATGGATTACCAGTCATGAATACGTTTAGTACCTTCGGTTAACTGATTATATGACGCGATGGTTGGTAGCAATTGGGTGATTAGGCGGTTCCAACGTACAACTGGAGCGGCAGTGACATAAACTAAGTCATAAGGTTGCAGTTTAAATTCCGTTCCCATCACCATGGCAGTGGCATCGGATAAATCTAACTGATAGACCGCCGCCATTTTTTTCGGCAGTAGGGCATCCAGCTCTTTATCACCTGAGGTTTGGTTTTTAATTGGACGGATGACAAATACGCCAGTTGCATTAGCAGTATTTTGATCTGTACCGCCTGCTTTACTCAGTGCCTCAGTAATACTCATGCCAGCACGGTCAATGGTTAGGGTGTTTGGCTGACCCACTTCGCCCATCACAAACACTTTCTGCCCATCATTACGTGGTACATATAGTACATCACCCGGTAGCATCAGATGGTTTTGGGTTAGGTCGCCATACTGAACTAATGCTTGCAGTGAGATTTTTATCTCTTTGCCATTTCGGGTGAGTACGACATTGTCCCAATCGGCTTTTTCAGTCAGGCCGCCTGCATTATTAAAGGCCTCTAAAACCGTTAGCGGTACGTTAGTAATCGGTAATGTACCCGGTTTAGCCACTTCACCTGACACATACATTTTCTGTGAGCGGAAGGCGGCAATGCTGACATCCACTTGTGGTGATTCGATATAAGTCGATAGACGGTTACTCACTAGATTACGGATTTCAGTGACCGTTTTGCCTATGACTTTCACTTTACCGATATACGGATAGTAGATAGTGCCGTCTGAGTGTACCCAGTTGCCTGAATCCGCGGCGCTACGGTAAGAGCCGGCAGGAATGGTTAACTCAGGGTGATCCCATACCGTAATGGTTAATACATCACCCACACCAACACGGTACTCATAGGTTGCCAGTTGCTTCTCCAGGGTTGGGTTGGGTTTTGCGATAACCTGTGGGGTATACATCTCATCTAACAGTTTTGGTGAGATCGGGTAGATATCGACAAATTTAGAAATATCACGATCGCCAGTGTCGACGACATTTTTCCCCGAGGTAGACATATAGACACCAGGGGTAACAGTACAGCCAGTTAATGCAGTGAGCATGATTGCAATAACAGAAAGACGTTTCATAAATACTCGCGATCCCTTTGGCAAGATGATTAAAAATATTTTATTTATTTAAATTCATACTGAACAGTATTAGCAATCCCTTTCTCCAGTGTGACTGGCGGTGTGAAAGAGGTGTCAGCAATATAGTTTGACTTAAACTGTGTTCTAGCACAAAATTTTTTCACTCGAATACTGCTTACTGGAAATTCTTTACCTGTCAGTTTAGATAAGATATCGAAACAATACCCGCCCATAATACCGATAGAATAAGGAATACGAATATTAGATTTGGACTTACCTAAAGCATTACAAATGACGGTAGTTAGCTCATCCATCGTAAAATCTGGCTTATCAATATAGTTAAAAACGTGTTTACCTTCAGTGAAGGTAGTAGCGAAATGGATAAATGCTGCAACGTTTTCAACATATGCCATCGATTTTTGGTTATTACCACCACCAATCATTAAAAAACGACCGGAAGCAATTTGACGGAATAGATTATAAACATTTCCACGATTATTCTCGCCAAATACCACCGTTGGACGAATAGTAACTAGTATATTGTCACTTGATTTAGCTTGCCAAGCATCATACACATGTTCGGCTTGTAATTTTGATTTTCCATAATCATTAAATGGATGATATTCACCATCTTCACCAGTCTCTTTTTCTACAAATCCATAAACAGCAACAGAGGAGGTAAATACGATATGTTTAATACCAAGTTGTTCAGCAACATCACAGACATTTTTCGCTCCATCCACGTTTACTTCGTAGTATAGGCTAATAGGATGAACGTTATCTTTATGTTGGGCGGAAAGGTTAATGATTACATCACTTCCTTTTAATGGCTCAACAAGTGTTTCAGGTTTAGTCACATCTCCAAACTCCCACTTTTCAGGATGAGCTTCACTTTTTTGAATGTCGACGATTTTAAAATCAATATTTTGGGATTTTAGTTGGTTAGATAGGCGAGTACCTATAAAACCAGAGCCACCGATGATTGTTAACATATTTTGTCCTAACGCTTATTTTCTGATAATGCCTTTAATGGCATAACCAATAAAGTATTTTGTTGATTTTATAAAATTAAAATTTAATTCTTGACGATAAAATTTCCACTGATACTTTGCTGCATCAAGTTTATTTTGCGTCATACCTGAATCGGTTCTATAGTCAGCAAGTACATGAGGACAACAGTAAGCGGTATGACCTTGTGATAATATTTTTAGCCATAGACCCATATCTTGCCTTTTTCGGATGAGGGGCATAAATTGTTTACCTAATATTTTAGTGTCATAAATGGCAGTGAGGCATCCGATCACATTACAGTAGAGCAATTCATTATATGTTACGGTATTTGGTGGAATGACAATTTTACCTTTCCCTTCTTGAGTAAATTTCTGATATTGCGTATAAGAAAGAGGATAACCACCTGAAACCATATGCTCTAATTGTACTTCTAGTTTATTTGGTCGCCATAAGTCATCACTATCTAAGAAAGCAATAAACCTGCCTTGTGCAGCCTCTATACCTGTATTTCTCGCTACACCAGCCCCACCATTTTGAGCTAATTGGATTAATTTTATTCGGTTATCATGAAATGAATTGATAATATTAATAGAGTTATCTGTAGATAAATCATCAACAATAATCAGTTCAAAATTTTTATAAGTTTGATTTATTACAGAATTAATAGATTCTTTAATATATTGCTCTGCATTATAGCAAGGCATAATAATAGAAACTAATTCTTGAGTAGAGGCTTCAGACATATATTTATTACCAAATTAGTCATTACCAAATAGGTCGCGGGTATACACTTTATCCGCCACATCTTCGATTTCAGGTACCATCCGGTTAGCT
>NZ_JAMPMC010000036.1:0-46463 GCF_028477945.1 Providencia sp. PROV261
TGCGTACCCAGAGGATGGTGAGTTTTATGCTCCGGAATCAGTGGAGCCATTTTCTCCCAGAGTCCATCACTGATCTGCCACTTGTTGCCCGTCACGCTTCGCCCTCAGAAATTATCATTATGTATTATCTGACAATTCCTTTTGGGATAGGTTCTAAGACTTCCTTTCGTATACTCACGTTTTTATGAATTTTAGTTAAATAAACCAGCATATTATTTTTTTGCTAATATCCAAGATTAATTATAGCGAAATAATAAAGCTCGTCTTTTTTATTAAGTTAAATATTGATATCAAGCATTAAAATCACTATTTTGCTGATAATGCTACCTTTTTATTTCAGGTAACTTTCAGAGACAACTGATTTTTAATTATTAAAAATATAAGTTATATTTATAACATGCTATTGATCGCAGATCCGTATCCACTTACATCATGCTAAAGGAAATATTTATGAAAAAGAAAATATTAAGTTCTCTTATTCTAGCAGGTATTATCGCTATGGCGGTAGGTTGTGATGATTCATCAAAGACAGATCAAACGATGAAACAAACTGAAGAAAAAGTGGAGCAATTAAAAGATGCTGGTGAGCAAAAAGCAGCCGAACTTAAGGATAGTGCAGAAGCAAAAGCGAATGACCTTCAAAAACAAGCTTCAGAAAAAGCGGATGAAATTGCAGATAAGGCTAAAGAAGTAAAAGAAGCTAGCGAACAAAAAGCAGCTGAGCTTAAAGAGAACGCCACAGAGAAAGCTAATGAATTGAAAGAAGCTAGCGAGCAAAAAGCGGCTGAGCTTAAAGAGAGCGCTACAGAGAAAGCCGATGAATTAAAAAAGGCTAGCGAGCAAAAAATCTCTGAATTTAAAAATAGTGCCACAGAGAAAGCTAACGAACTTGAAAAACAAGCTTCAGCTAAGGCAGATGAGCTATCTGATAAAGCTAAAGAGCTAAAAGATGCGGCTGATAAAAAATCAGATGAATTAACTGAATCGGCAAAAAATAAGCTATCAGAAACAAATGTTGACATCCTCCCCCGCCTAAAGGCGGAGGATTCCTACAGCGTTCAGACCGAAGCCTGACTCGCCTCGGTGGGTTCCTGCTTCGACGGGCGGCCTGACTGCACCATCCCTCCACAGGCAAGTACGGCATGCCCTGCCGCTAATATGTTACGTGCGCCGTTGATATCGGCGTTCTCGGTGTAACCGCATACCTGACACACGAATTTACTTTGTGACTGACGATTATCCTTCGCTGTATGACCGCAGCAGGCACAACGCTGGCTTGTGTATGCCGGCGGTATGGCAAGTACCTGACCACCGCGCCAGAGCTGCTTGTACTCAAGCTGACGGCGCATTTCGTACCAGCCTTGATCCAGTATCGAACGGTTCAGTCCTGATTTGGCTCGGACATTTCGTCCGCGTTGCTCTGCCGTACCTTTTGCCGATTTCGACATGTTACTGACCTTCAAATCCTCAATGACAATCATTGCGTGGTTTTTGCTGATTTCCGTTGTGGTTTTATGAAGGTAGTCTTTCCTGATGTTGGCAATATGAGAATGCAGACGCTGGATTTTTCGCTTCTGTTTTTTCCAGTTGGCACTGAATTTGACTTTACGGCTTAATTTCCGTTGAAGCCTTGTCAGCTTTCGCTGGTTTACTTTAAAACTGTTGACTGACGGATATATCTTGCCGTCTGAAAGCGTGGCGAGTTTGGTTACTCCTGCATCAAGCCCTACTATTGAGGTTGATTCATGTTGTGGTTCTGTCGCTTCATACTCAGTCTGAATGCTGACGTACCATTTACCGCATGACTGACTGACCGTGACGTTTCTCACTTCTCCGACGACTTCACGACTGTTGCGGTAGCGCATCCATCCCAACTTTGGCAATGATATACGACTATTGGATTGATCGAGCTTCACTCCCTGCGGGTAGCGAAAAGCGTCATTTTTACTGCGTTTCTTGAATCGAGGAAAAGCGGTACGCTTCTGGAAAAAATTCTTGTAAGCCCGTTCCAAATCTTTAAGTGACTGTTGTAACGGTTGTGATGGGGCTTCCTTCAACCATTGTGTCTTTGTGTCAGATTTCCACTCAATGAGCCATGAAGCCATTTTTGTATAGGGAATGTATTTATTCCCTGCTTCGTGATTCTCATTCTGACGTGCTAATGCCCGATTGAAAACAAAACGACAAGCCCCTGCAAAGCGTCTCATCTCACGCTCTTGCTGAACATTGGGTCTTAACTGGAATTTAAAGGCTTGTAGACGTTTCATATTACCCATTATACTTTGGTCTATGAAAAATGAAACTAATATTCGCCGTGGCAGACATTGTATATTCCTGATGCACGTCCATTTGGTCTTTGTCACAAAATACAGACGAAAAATATTTGATCAGGATGCAATTGAAAAATTGCGAGGCTACTTTGCCAGTGTTTGTGCTGATTTTGATGTTGAACTGGTTGAAATGGATGGGGAACGGGATCACGTTCATTTACTGATTAATTACCCGCCAAAACTGGCTATATCTAATCTGGTTAACAGCCTTAAAGGGGTATCGAGTCGATTACTTCGACGTGATCGTCCTGATATTGCCCAACGTTATTACTACAAGGGGGTTCTTTGGTCGCCGAGTTATTTCGCGGGGAGTTGTGGTGGCGCACCAATATCCATTATCCGCCAGTACATTGAGCAACAGGAAACACCTAGTTAGTTAAAAAAACGCGCCTTATATCCCCGACCTGAAGGACGGGATTTTACGGCGCATCGGATAAATTGGAGACAACATGCAAGTGAGATATAGCCTTGGGTATACTGATCCTAAAATCGTTAATCACGCTTTCGCGCTTCGCCAACAAGTTTTTACCCATGAACAAGGCTTTCCTGCTGAAATCGATGTAGATGTATATGATGATGACGCATTACATGTGGTGCTATACCTAGAAAATAGCCCTGTTGCTGTACTACGTTGTATTTTACAAGCCGACAAAGTGATAAAAGTGGGCAGAGTCGCGGTACTTAAACAATATCGAGGCAAAGGCTTTGGACGTAAGTTAATGAAATTTGTTGAGCAGTACGCTATCGAGAACCAATTTCATGCTGTAGGACTATCTGCACAACATACCGCAATCGCCTTTTACGAAACATTAGGCTATCACACACAAGGCGAAATGTATGACGAAGATGGTATGGATCATATCTATATGGTTCTACCGTTAATTTAAGTTCTAACGCCTTGAATTTTCCATATCACCCCTTATGATCAATAAAGTGATGCTTTTTTGTACGAGGTGATTATGGCAAATGGTTGGGCTAACGAAAATGCGGTTCAAGAACAAATTGATGCCACTCTTGATGACGCTATCGCTAAGGCTCGCAGTCAACTCCATTCAGGCGAAAGTGCTGAATACTGTGTTGAATGTGGTGAGCCTATTCCTCTCGCCCGCCGCAAGGCACTCCCTGGCGTACAGCTCTGTATCACTTGCCAAAATGCCGCCGATCAAAAAAGTGCCACATTTAGTGGTTATAATCGCCGAGGGAGTAAAGATAGTCAGTTACGGTGAATATGCCCTATTCCTAAATAACACCGAAACTCTACCAATATTTATTTCTACCTAAAATCCGAATATTAATGTTAATTTAATTAACCTTTCTAAGCTTTTTATCTAACTTTTTGTTAAATAGTTAAAAAGATAACAACAATGATAGTTAATAATATGATTTATAAGGCTATATTTTTATGAAAACATAGAGGTTTTTCCTGTTTATTTGAAACCAGTCTCGATATATGGCAATATATCCGCCGGTTTTTTCGCAAATGGAGTAATAACAGCTAAAAAAACATTTGATAGCAACGGGCGCAATAACCGTTTTTATCGCTATCTCTGCAAACTGTTTCATTATTGTTCTTTCTACTGTTTCCCCACTGGGAACCCTTTCGCAATTTCATTGTTTCATTAAGAAGGACAGCGCGTTGCATACCCAACAGATTATTGGTATGTCAAAAATAAAATAAATCAAAGAAGGTTGTTATGAGTCAAAACGATACTGATTCTAAAAAAAATCGCTCAAAAATTAGTCCCCCGGTATTTTATACCTCTGCACTTGTGATTATGGTTATTGTTGGTTTTGCCGCCATCATGCCGGAAGTAGCAGAATCTCATCTAAGTCATCTCCAACAAAACCTATTCAATAATGCTAGCTGGTTCTATATTCTAGCCGTCGCTATCATTCTTTTGAGTGTGACTTATCTGGGACTCTCTCGTTATGGACAGATAAAACTCGGCCCCGATCACGCACAACCTAATTTTAGCTATGTGTCTTGGTTTGCCATGCTGTTTTCCGCAGGTATGGGGATAGGGTTAATGTTCTTTGGTGTTGCAGAGCCTGTAATGCACTACCTCAACCCACCAGTCGGTGATCCGCAAACGGTTGAAGCCGCGAAAGAGGCAATGCGTTTGACCTTCTTCCATTGGGGCTTACACGCTTGGGCGATTTACGCCATTGTGGCGCTGATTTTAGCCTTTTTTAGCTACCGCCATGGGTTACCGCTGACCCTCCGCTCCGCACTGTATCCTATTATTGGTGATCGTATTTATGGCCCTATTGGCCACTTTGTCGATATTTTCGCGGTTGTCGGTACTGTTTTTGGGGTTGCGACATCATTAGGCTTTGGCGTATTGCAGGTTAATGCAGGGATGAATCACCTGTTTGGTCTGCCTGTTAGCCCAACCGTACAAGTTATTCTGATCGTTGTCTTTACTGGCCTTGCGACGCTGTCTGTGGTTTCAGGCCTAGATAAAGGGATCCGCATTCTTTCTGAATTAAACTTAGGTTTAGCCTTTATATTGATGCTGCTGGTGTTGATCTTAGGGCCAACCGTTTTATTACTGAAATCATTTGTTGAAAACACAGGTGGTTATCTATCCGAGATAGTCAACAAAACCTTTAACTTGTATGCCTATGAGCCTAAATCCAGTGATTGGTTAGGTGGTTGGACATTACTTTATTGGGGTTGGTGGCTCTCTTGGTCGCCATTTGTTGGGATGTTTATCGCGCGAATTTCACGTGGACGTACTATTCGTGAGTTCGTCACTGGCGTTCTATTTGTTCCTGCTGGCTTTACCTTGATGTGGATGACGTTCTTCGGTAATTCCGCCATTAACCTGATTAAAAACCAAGATGCCGTTAAACTGGCAGAAACAGTGCAATCAGATGTTTCACTCGCCCTGTTTGAATTTTTAACCTACTTCCCTTTCTCTACCGTACTGTCATTTTTTGCTATGCTGATGGTGGTCGTCTTCTTTGTCACTTCGGCTGACTCTGGGGCAATGGTTGTTGATACTTTAGCATCGGGTGGTGATTCAAATACCCCAGTTTGGCAGCGTATTTTCTGGGCTGGCTTAATGGGTGTCGTTGCTATCACATTATTACTTGCAGGTGGCTTACAAGCACTACAAACCTTAACTATTGCCAGCGCCTTACCGTTTGCGATGGTACTATTAGCAGCAATTTATGGCTTATTTAAAGCATTGCGTATTGATGCTTATAAACGTGATAGCCAACAATTAGCCACAATTGCTCCGACAGCGAGCCGCAATCCAATTCCATGGCAACGACGCTTACGTAATATCGCGTATTTCCCAAAACGTAACCAAGTAAAACGTTTTCTCGGTGAGGTTGTTCATCCATCGATGGAAATGGTCTCAGAGGAGCTTGAGAAGCAGAATACGACTTGCCATATCTATAATGATAAAGATGATAGGATTGGCTTCGAGGTCGATTTAGGTGAGGATATGAACTTCCTATACGAAGTTCGCTTGCGCTACTATGTCCAACCTTCTTTTGCCCTTTCTGGCATGGGAACAGAGAGCGATGATGAAAAAAGCGAAGAGCAGAAATATTATCGTGCAGAGGTTCACCTTAAAGAAGGAGGGCAAGACTATGATGTTATGGGCTGGACCAAAGAACAGGTCATCCATGATATTCTCGACCAGTACGAGAAACATATTCACTTCCTACATCTACTAGGTAAGTAAACAACAAAAAGCCCCCTAATCAGAATGTTGCTGATTAGGGGGCAATTTATTTATTGCCCACGACATGCGAAATTCGCCCTAAGCGCTCTCTTTTTTATCCGCAATATGGCTGTAATCAGGACTTTCTAAAGCAATTAATTCATCCAGCAGTGCGGTTAATTGTTGCATTTTCTCCTGAGAAAATGCCTGCTCAATTTTTTGATAGCCCTCTTCCACTTCTTGACGTGCTTTATCGTACAATGTTTGACCACTAGGCGTCAGAGAAACATAGAGCTTACGCTGATCATTGAGTGGCTTTAAGCGAAAAATTAACCCTTCCCGCTCCATACGAGTCAAAATCCCTGTCAAACTTGGACGAAGAATACAGGTTTGAACTGATAACTCATGGAAATCAATAGAGCGTTTATCGGCAAGTACTCGGATAATACGCCATTGCTGTTCAGTCAAATTGTATGACTTTAAAATAGGGCGAAAGAACCCCATCGCGGTCTCTCTTGCCTGTAATAATGCAATTGTCAATGATTCATGCATAAGTTTAAAACTCACCACTCTAAAATGTTTATTTAATACCAATTAAATTGGTATTACACAATCTATTGCGCCTTTACACCGCAAATTTACCCTTAGTGATAGCCTATTCTATCCACTTAAAACCAAGGTTAGCACGGTAAAATAACAATCACAAAGAAAAACCCCAAAATATTAATGAGTAAACAATTCAACAGCAAACCAAAAAGTTAATAAAAAGTTACAATAAAAATTCAAAAAAAATATCAGAATACTGAATATCAATAGGTTACATAAAAACCTTCTGAATATGTTAAAGAGATCACAATTAAAATTAACAATTTCTCTAGCCTATTGCCAATTACCACTTTATACATTATTAATATATTAACAATCATTCGAAATCATCGTTTTCCTAATAAGGAGTTGTCAATGAAAGGCACTGTATTTGCCGTTGCCCTCAATCATCAAAGCCAAGTGGCTCACTGGCATGAGGCATTCGGGCAAGCCCCTTATAAAACCCCACCAAAAACACCTGTGTGGTTTATAAAGCCGCGTAATACTCGGATCAATTCAGGGGAGCCTATTTTGCACCCTGCCGGTGAAGTGGTGCAAAGTGGTGCAACGCTAGCACTGGTTATTGGTAAAGATGCACGTAAAGTCAGCCAGTCAGAAGCCAAAAATTATATTGCGGGCTTTGCATTAGCAAATGAAGTCAGCCTACCTGAAGACTCATTTTATCGTCCTGCTATCAAAGCAAAATGCTGTGATAGTTTCTGCCCTATTGGGGAAATGGTTGAAACAACATTAACTGCCCCTGTCGACATTATCACCCTCATCAATGGTAAAGAAGCTGACCGTTGGTCTACAAAAGATCTGGTTCGTGATGCCAGTGAGTTAGTTGCCGCACTCAGTGAATTTGCCACGTTAAAAGCGGGTGATGTGATACTGATGGGCACGCCTCATCAACGCGTCACCATTCAGCCTGGTGATGAAGTCACTGTTCAAGCAGAAGGCTTTCCGAGCCTAAGCAATAACGTTGTTGTGGCAGGAGGACAATAATGAAACACGCAAAAATTCGTTACCAAGGTACTGAGTATTCCGTTACGGTTGGTGAAAACGAGCAAATCACATTACCAAATGGCCAAGTTATTGCAGGCGATGATGCTAATGTTGAATGGTTACCTCCTGTTAGAGGCACACTGTTCGCACTGGGCTTAAATTATGCCGACCATGCTACTGAACTTGATTTCAAGCCACCTGAAGAGCCTCTGATTTTTATCAAAGCAGATAACACATTAACAGGCCATCGCCAAGTTTCAGTGCGCCCCGATAATGTTGACTATATGCATTATGAGTCAGAGCTTGTTGTGGTCATTGGTAAAGCGGCATACAAAGTATCACAAGAAGATGCGATGGATTATGTTGCAGGCTACACCGTATGTAATGATTATGCGATCCGTGACTATTTAGAAAATTACTATCGCCCCAACCTGCGTGTTAAAAGCCGTGACACTTTAACGCCTATCGGTCCATGGGTTATCGATAAAGATCAGGTTAAAGATCCCCATAACCTTGCGCTATATACCTATGTAAACGGTGAGTTGCGCCAGAAAGGAACCACTGCTGATCTCATTTTCAATATCCCATTTTTAATTTCCTATCTCAGTGATTTTATGACACTGCAACCGGGTGACATGATCGCAACAGGAACACCAAAAGGCCTTTCTGATGTCGTACCTGGTGATGAAGTGATCGTTGAAGTTGAGGGTGTAGGCCGGCTGATTAACTATATTGTCAGCGAAAAAGAATATGAGGAACGAGTGTAATGACTAAGATTAACCATTGGATCAATGGCAAAAATGTTGCCAGCAAAGAATATTTCCAAACCACCAACCCTGCAACAGGTGAAGTACTCGCTGAAGTGGCTTCTGGTGGTCAAGATGAAATAAATCAAGCCGTTGCGGCAGCCAAAGAGGCATTCCCTAAATGGGCTAATACGCCAATGAAAGAGCGTGCTCGTTTGATGCGCCGTCTTGGTGAATTGATCGACCAAAACGTCCCTGAAATTGCAGAAATGGAAACTCAGGATACAGGTTTGCCAATTCATCAAACCAAAAATGTGTTGATCCCTCGTGCTTCACATAACTTTGAGTTTTTTGCCGAAGTCTGCCAACAGATGAATGGTCGTACCTACCCTGTTGACGACAAAATGATGAACTACACCCTAATCCAACCTGTTGGTGTTTGTGCACTGATCTCCCCTTGGAACGTGCCATTCATGACAGCAACATGGAAAACAGCACCTTGTTTAGCCCTAGGTAACACCGCTGTTTTAAAAATGTCTGAACTGTCACCATTATCAGCAAACCGTTTAGGTGAGCTGGCATTAGAAGCGGGGATCCCTGCTGGCGTACTTAACGTTGTGCAAGGTTACGGCAGCACAGCAGGTGACGCTCTAGTCAAACACCATGACGTTCGTGCCGTTTCCTTTACTGGTGGAACAGCAACAGGCCGCGTGATCATGCAAAACGCGGGTCTGAAAAAATATTCGATGGAACTTGGCGGCAAATCCCCTGTTCTGATATTTGAAGATGCTGATATCGAACGTGCATTAGATGCGGCTCTGTTTACCATTTTCTCAATTAATGGTGAACGTTGTACTGCCGGTTCTCGTATTTTCATCCAAGAAAGTATCTACCCTGAATTTGTTAAGCGCTTCGCTGAGCGCGCTAATCGCCTAATTGTCGGCGACCCAACGGATCCAAAAACACAAGTTGGTGCCCTGATCAGTGAACAGCATTGGAACAAGGTATCCGGCTATATTCGCCTTGGTGTAGAAGAAGGGGCAACATTACTGGCTGGTGGCCCAGACAAGCCAACCGACCTACCTGCACATCTGAAAAATGGTAACTTCTTACGCCCGACCGTATTAGCAGATGTCGATAACCGTATGCGTGTTGCGCAAGAAGAGATCTTTGGGCCAGTTGCCTGCTTGATCCCATTCAAGTCAGAAGAAGATGGCCTACGTATGGCAAATGATGTTGAGTATGGTCTCGCATCTTATATTTGGACACAAGATGTCAGCAAGATCCTCCGCTTATCACGCAACATTGAAGCCGGTATGGTGTTTGTTAATACACAAAACGTACGTGATTTACGTCAACCATTTGGTGGCGTTAAAGCCTCTGGTGTTGGTCGTGAAGGCGGTGAATATAGCTTTGAAGTTTTTGCAGAAATGAAGAACGTTTGTATTTCCTTCGGGGATCACAACATTCCTCGTTGGGGTGTTTAATTTATTGAGATATTTAGTTTATTGGAAATTCAATAATAAATATTTAATCTAACTTATGCCCTAAATAATTCGGGCTGTAGCGAAAAATCACTCACACGCTACAGCTCGAAATATCACGGGGGAGGTAAAAACTTATGGGTAAATTAGCACTTGCGGCAAAAATAACGCATGTTCCATCCATGTACTTGTCAGAATTACCCGGCAAACATCATGGCTGCCGCCAATCCGCCATTGACGGTCATAAAGAGATCAGCCGCCGCTGCCGCGAACTTGGTGTTGATACTATTATTGTTTTTGATACTCACTGGTTAGTTAACAGTGCATATCACATCAACTGTGCCGATCACTTTAAAGGGATCTATACGAGTAACGAACTCCCTCATTTTATTCGTGATATGGAATATGAATATGATGGTAACTCCGAGCTTGGTCGCATGATCGGTGAAGAAGCCCGTAAACTAGGCGTTCGTGCTCAATCCCACGAAATCCCAAGCCTAACGTTAGAATATGCCACCTTAGTTCCTATGCGCTATATGAATAGTGATCGCCACTTTAAAGTGATCTCTATTTCTGCATTTTGCACCTCTCACAGTTTTGAAGACAGCCGTAAATTAGGCGAAGCCGTACTCACAGCCATCGAAAAATATGATGGCACGGTTGCTGTACTCGCGAGTGGCTCATTATCGCATCGCTTTATTGATGACCATCGTGCAGAAGAAGGGATGAACAATTATACCCGTGAATTTGATGAGCAAATGGATAAGCGTGTCGTCAAATTGTGGCGTGAAGGCCGTTTTAGTGAGTTCTGTAAGATGCTGCCGGAATACGCTGACTACTGTTATGGCGAAGGTCATATGCACGATACGGTGATGCTATTAGGCATGCTAGGTTGGGATAAATATGCAGAAAAAGTTGAAGTGCTGACCGATTTATTCGCCAGTTCAGGTACCGGACAAATTAACGCTATTTTCCCGTTGCCAAGCTATATCACCGATAAACAAAAAGTCAGTGCGTAAGGAGTCGTCATGCCGCATTTTATTGCTGAGTGTACCGACAATATCCGTGAACAAGCGAATTTGCCTGAGCTATTTTCCAAGGTAAATAGTGCATTAGCAGGAACTGGTATTTTTCCTTTAGGCGGCATTCGTAGCCGTGCTATTTGGTTAGATACTTGGCAGATGGCTGATGGTAAACATGATTACGCCTTTGTCCATATGACACTCAAAATTGGTTCAGGGCGTTCTCTTGAAGATCGTCAAAAAACAGGTGAGATGCTATTTACCCTCATCAAAGAACACTTTGCTCAGTTAATGAGTGATAGGTATCTCGCTCTATCATTTACCATGGAAGAGCTTGATCCCGTGTTGAATTACAAACAAAACAATGTTCACGCTTTATTTAAATAAGGAAGCCTGATGCCGACGCCATTCGATAAACAGATCCCTCGCTACTTGATCCCATTATTAGGGTCACTGGTTGCATTTGGGCCATTATCGATAGATATGTATCTGCCTGCTCTGCCGCAAATGGGAAATGACCTCCAGGCGAGCCAAGGGCAGATGCAGTATACACTCGGCGCATTCTTTGCTGGCTTCTGTATTGGCATGTTGTTTTATGGGCCACTCAGCGACATTCTTGGTCGCCGTAAGATGCTGTTAAGTGGCCTAACTATTTTTACGCTCGCAAGTTTACTGTGCGCGCAAGCCTCTTCGGCTGACGCATTAATTGCTTTTCGTGCGTTACAAGCCTTCGGTAGTGGAGCCGCCATTGTCATGGCACGAGCCATTGCTCGAGACGTTTACCCAACAGGTGAACTGCCTAAAGTTTTATCTTTGATGACGTTAGTCACTATGATAGCGCCCTTACTGGCTCCCCTACTCGGTGGCTTTTTATTAATTCACTTTCAGTGGCAAGCGATCTTCTATCTTCTTGCACTGATAGGTCTTTGTTCTGCAAGTTGTATTTTCTTCTTGCTTCCTGAAACCTTGACACCGCAGAAAGAATCTAAAAATTTACTCAGTGTCGCGTTTCAAAATTACGCTCAAGTTTTAAGCGATAGAGAAGCACTGAGTATTATCGGTACGATGGCATTCTCTTTTGCGGGTATGTTTGCCTTTATCAGCGGCTCTCCCTTTGTTTATATCAACTATTTTGGCGTATCGGAGCAACACTACGGTTTATTATTCGGCTGTAATATTCTCGGGATGATAGTGGTATTACTACTGAATGTCAGACTGCTCAAAGTATACAGTTTAACTCGCATACTCTGCCTACAAAGTGGTGCGCAATTACTGTTTGGGCTATTACTACTCATTTTCTACCAGCAAAGCCTGCCTATTATTGTTATTCTGGTGGTGCTGTTTTTATCGATGGTCAATGCTATCGGTACAAATAGCTTATCACTGTTATTGCAGCATCGAGGAAAAATTGCCGGTAGCGCCAGTGCGCTTGCTATTTCGATTCAATTTGCATTGGCGGCGCTGGCAAGTGTTGCAGTTTCTGTACTACAGGATGAATCCCCATTTGCTATGGCACTGGTTATGGCTGTCTGTGCCGGATTAAGTTTCACAAGCCAACGTTTCTCGGCTAAAAATGTCCGCTCACAGTTAGTCTCAGTGCCTTCGGAGAAAAAAGAAAAATGAGTATCAATGTCAATTCTACCTTATTCCGCCAGCAGGCTTATATCAACGGTCAATGGGTTAACGCCAACGACAATAGTCAATTCGATGTCACTAACCCTGCGAACGGTGAAGTCATTGCAAAAGTCAGTAATGTAGGTGCAGCACAAACCCAACAAGCGATTGATGCTGCGGAAAAAGCCCTACCCGCTTGGCGTGCTAAAAGTGCCAAAGAGCGTAGCCAAATTCTTAATAAGTGGTTCCAATTGATGATGGAAAACCAAAAAGAGCTTGCAGAGCTACTCAGTTGGGAGCAAGGCAAATCCATCACAGAATCAATGGGTGAAATCGCCTATGGTGCAAGCTTTATTGAGTGGTTTGCCGAGGAAGGTAAACGCGTTTATGGCGAAACAATCCCATCTCCACTTCCTGGTCGCCGCTTAGTGACGATTAAACAGCCTGTGGGTGTGGTCGCTGCGATTACGCCATGGAACTTCCCAAATGCCATGATCACCCGTAAGGTTGGCCCAGCACTGGCGGCAGGATGTACGATGGTACTGAAACCTGCGGCTGAGACCCCATTATCAGCATTAGCACTAGCAGCATTAGGTGAAGAAGCTGGTATCCCAGCAGGGGTGTTCAACATCGTGCCAGGTACAGATGCAAAAGCCATTGGTGGTGTACTCACATCAAGTCCTGTTGTTCGTAAACTGACTTTCACTGGCTCCACACGCGTTGGCAAATTACTGATGGCGCAATGTGCCGATACAGTGAAAAAGCTATCATTGGAGCTCGGTGGCAATGCGCCTTTTATCGTGTTTGACGATGCCGACCTTGATGCCGCCGTACAGGGCGCATTAGCGGCTAAATTCCGCAACAGCGGGCAAACCTGTGTTTGTGCTAACCGTATTTTAGTTCAAGAAGGCGTCTATGATGAATTTGCTAAACGCTTAGCAAAAGCAGTCACTGAGCTAAAAATCGGCCCAGCAACTCAAGCCGATTCACAACAAGGTCCTCTGATTAACCAAGCTGCGGTTGATAAAGTCACCGAGCATATTGCAGATGCGGTTTCTAAAGGCGCACGCGTACTGGCAGGCGGTAAACCTGCTTCATTAGGCGGATTGTTCTTCGAGCCAACCGTATTAGCAGACGTCACTGAATCTATGATCGTCGCCAAAGAAGAGACTTTTGGTCCATTGGCGCCTCTGTTTAAGTTCCGCGATGAACAAGAAGCCATTGATTTAGCAAATGATACCGAATTTGGTCTGGCTTCCTATTTCTATTCTAGAGATATCGGCCGCATCTACCGTGTTGCAGAAGCACTCGAAAGCGGCATGGTCGGTATCAATGAAGGCATTATCTCAAATGAAGTTGCCCCATTTGGTGGCATTAAGCAGTCAGGGCTGGGGCGTGAAGGTTCACGTTACGGAATTGAAGACTATCTGGAAGTGAAATATCTCTGCTTCGGTGGGCTATCTACAAACTAATTTGACCTTTACAGATTAGCGCACTGCCATCTGGCAGTGCGGGTTAGAAAGCGCCCAACGTTTCTTGCGTGATAAGCAGAGTTCAACAGGAGCAATACTCGCATGTTACAAAAAGATGTCATATCGCAAGTTGCACAGCGCCTTAATCAGGCCGAGAAAACACGTGAACAGATCCGTCAGATTTCATTGGATCATCCACAAATCACCATTGAAGACGCATACGCTATTCAACGTGAATGGGTTGGCCTAAAAATCGCTGAAGGTCGTTCACTGAAAGGCCATAAAATTGGCTTAACATCGAAAGCTATGCAGGCTAGTTCTCAAATTGATGAACCTGACTACGGTGCACTTCTCGACGATATGTTTTTTGACGATGGTTGTGAAATTCCAACAGATCGTTTTATCGTTCCACGTATTGAAGTTGAGCTAGCATTTGTTTTAGCAAAACCCTTAAGTGGCCCAAACTGCACCCTGTTTGATGTTTATAACGCAACTGATTATGTCATACCGGCACTTGAGCTTATTGATGCCCGTTGCCACGGTATTGATCCTGAAACAAAGCGCCCACGCAAAGTATTCGATACCATTTCAGATAATGCGGCGAATGCGGCGGTGATCTTAGGGGGGAGACCAATCAAACCTCGCGACCTTGATTTACGATGGATCAGTGCATTGCTGTACCGTAACGGTGTTATTGAAGAGTCTGGCGTCGCGGCTGCGGTACTTAACCACCCTGCAAACGGGGTTGCTTGGCTGGCAAATAAACTCGCGCCACACAACGTCCAACTAGAAGCTGGCCAAATCATTTTAGGCGGCTCATTTACTCGACCGGTTCCTGCTCGTAAAGGGGATGTATTTCATGTGGACTACGGCGTGATGGGTTCCGTCAGTTGCCGCTTCGTATAAGGAGATCATCGTGGATATCCTACAAAATAAATTTAAACATGCACTAAAAGAAGGCCGACCACAAATCGGTTTATGGCTGGGGCTATGCAGCTCATATAGTGCTGAATTGGTGGCTGGAGCAGGTTTTGACTGGCTACTGATTGATGGTGAACACGCTCCTAATAATGTACAAACAATATTAACTCAATTACAGGCAATCGCACCTTATCCATCGCAGCCGGTTGTACGTCCACCTTGGAATGATCCTGTCATTATTAAACAGTTATTGGATATTGGGGCACAAACATTATTACTGCCTATGGTGCAAAATGCAGAGCAAGCACAGCAAGCTGTTCGCGCCACACGCTACCCTCCGGCGGGGATCCGCGGTGTGGGGAGCGCTCTAGCACGTGCATCACGTTGGAATCGTATTCCTAATTATCTGCAACGGGCCAATGATGAGATGTGTGTCATTGTGCAAGTCGAAACCCGTGAAGCTATCAATAATCTTTCGGAAATATTACAAGTCGAAGGGATCGATGGCGTCTTTATTGGGCCAGCTGATCTCAGTGCAGACATGGGCTATTCAGGTAATCCAAATCATCCCGAAGTGAAGGCAGTCATCGAAAAGGCTATTGTCCAAATTCGTGCTGCGGGTATTGCCCCTGGTATTTTAATGGCAGCGCCAGACGTCGCTGAACATTATTTAAAATTAGGTGCACTATTTGTTGCGGTTGGTGTGGATACAACATTGCTAGCGCGTAGCGCAGAAGCATTAGCGGCTCGCTTTGGCAATACCGTTTCTGAAGTGACATCTAACACACCCAGTGTGTATTAGTGATTTGCAATACAGTAGTAAACACCCAAAGCCATTAAGATAACTCGATCTTTCGGTTGTAAATACTTCGAGTTTGTCTCTAAGCGCTAAGCAAAAATCGCCGAGGAGCATGGATTATTGTGTGACTCGGATAGATAAGCAAGAGCGAATAATGAAACAACTTGGAATATGGCAAACCAATTACCCTACAAATATCAATCTGGTGGCTAAGGGAAAACAACATTAACAACCCTGTACCTACGGGGCAGACATGTTATATGGCTGCCTAAGAGCTTTTTGTACCCATAATAGCATTAAATGCATATAAATGAGGGAATTACAAAATGAGCAATTTATCCAATGTTGCTGAAAAAAATCCTGCTGAACAGCATAAAAATTTAACTGAACCACAACAACGCGTAATTAAAAAATTATTTCGCCGCCTAATTGTCTTTTTATTTGTATTATTTGTTTTTTCTTTCCTTGACCGCATCAATATCGGTTTTGCGGGTCTGACTATGGGGAAAGACATTGGTCTGACATCAACGATGTTTGGCCTTGCTGCCACACTATTTTATGCAACCTATGTTATTTTTGGGATACCTAGCAATATTATGTTGGGTATTGTGGGCGCCCGCCGTTGGATTGCCACCATCATGGTACTGTGGGGCATCGCCTCAACAGCCACAATGTTCGCAACAGGCCCGACAAGCCTCTATATTTTGCGGATGCTAGTCGGCGTCGCCGAAGCTGGCTTTTTACCGGGTATCCTAGTTTATTTAACTTACTGGTTTCCTGCTTATTTCCGCGCCCGTGCTAACGCTTTATTTATGGTGGCCATGCCTGTCACAATGGCATTTGGTTCCCTAGCATCGGGTTACATCCTCGAAATGGATGGTATTTTAAACCTAAAAGGCTGGCAGTGGCTGTTCCTGCTGGAAGGTTTCCCTTCAGTGATCTTAGGCGTGCTGGTCTGGTTCTACCTTGATGATTCACCAGATAAAGCAAAATGGCTAACGAAAGAAGACAAAGAGAGTCTTCAAGAAATGATGGAGCAAGATAAGTTAGAATTGGTTCAGCCGCACGGTTCGAAAAGCCATACGGCATTACAGAATACTAGCTTATGGAAAGAGATTTTTACCCCTGTTGTCTTAATGTATACCGTGGCCTATTTCTGCCTGACCAATACGCTCAGTGCCATTAATATCTGGACGCCACAAATTATGCAGAGCTTTAATGAAGGCAGTAGTAACGCCATGATAGGCCTACTGACGGCTATCCCTCAGTTCTGCACTATACTTGGTATGGTGTATTGGAGCCGGCGTTCTGACAGATTACAAGAACGTAAAATGCACACCGCACTCCCCTACCTATTTGCAGCGGCAGGTTGGGTATTAGCGGCACTGACACATCATCCTGTCATCCAATTAATTGGTATCATTATGGCATCGACAGGTTCATTTACCGCAATGGCTGTATTCTGGACCACGCCAGACCAATCCATCAGTTTACGTGCTCGTGCTGTTGGTATTGCTGTTATCAACGCAACAGGTAATATTGGTTCAGCGGTCAGCCCACTACTGATTGGTTGGCTAAAAGACCAAACAGGTAGCTTCAATTCAGGGCTGTACTTTGTCGCTGGGTTGTTGGTCGTTGGGGCGCTATTAGTCGCATTTATTCCCATGAAGAGCTCACGTCCTAGAGCAACACCGTAATATTCAAAGATAACAAAATAGTCGAGCCGCAATCCTCTGTATTGCGGCTCGAAACCAACAGAGTAAAGGGAGAATGTGGTGTCATCATTAATAACCAATATTGATATCAGTAAAGATTATGATGAAACACAAGGGAATGATGATGTTCATTACCAAACATTCGGTAATATGGCCGCCTTTTTTGGCCGTGATATGCAAGCACATCGACATGATGGCTTTTTTCAGTTGCACTACCTTGAAACAGGTCATATCACATTACAACTTGATGACCTACGTTATTCAGTCCAAGCCCCTTTATTTATTCTAACGCCGCCTTCTGTTCCTCATGCCTTTTTTACTCAAGAAGATACAGATGGGCACGTGCTGACCGTTCGCCAAGATTTAATCATCCCTTTATTAGAATCACTTTACCCTGCTAACCCTGATTTAGTCTCTATTCCTGCGATTTGTTTGTCCGTTGCTGATAAACCCGATGACCTTGAAACTTTTAATCACTATTGGGCACTAATGGCTCGCGAATCGGCCAATAGCTACGCCGGACGCGATCAGGTATTATCCTCTTTAGCTCAAGCGCTATTTACTTTCCTATTACGCTCAATTCCCCTTGATGACCACCCAGTTAGTGGTGTAAGAGGAGAACATCGCCTATTCCAACGTTTTAACCAGCTTATTGATTCACACTACCATGAGCACCTTTCTGTTCCCGAATATGCCGACAAACTGGGTGTTACCGAATCTCGTCTCAAAGATATGTGCCGACGTTTCGCTAACCGCCCCCCCAAGCGCCTGATTTTTGACCGCATATTACGAGAAGCGAAACGTATGCTATTGTTTTGTGACAGCCCTGTATCAGAAATAGCCTACCAACTTGGATTTAAAGATCCGGCTTACTTTGCACGCTTCTTTAACCGTTTAGTTGGGGATTCCCCTAGCCAATGGCGAGATAAAAATATCCACTAATCTATGATAGTTAAACTTAATCATGACACGTGGTTATTGAAAATTTTAACGCTGTCTATTAACGCGTTTCTCTGTTATTTATCGCAATAACCATAATAAAAATGTTTAATAAACTGCTTTATTTATAAATTGTTCATTACTAATATCTATAAGTAATAATCAATGCGTATTTTCTATTTTTCATTGTCATTTTTATTTATTAATAATAACTATTAAAATGAAATAAATTAACAATTACTATTTATTCAAATTTCACAATTAAATCATATTTTAAAATTAAATCAGGATGTTATATAACGTATCTCTATAGATTATTTACATATTAATCAATTAGGTATTTTTACTTAATTCTATAACTAAATATTATATCAAAATAAGATGATTTACCTAAAAGACCATGGTAAAAATCACTCATTCTACGTGTAATGGTGTTTGTTATTCTCAGGGTGAAGGTTAACTATGTACGATGATTTAAATTCATTAAGCCGTCAGCTTAAAATGGATAATTTTTCTTTCCTTGAAATTGAAGAAACCACTCAATCCAAGGATGAACAGCCATTATCTAATATGGCTATTAAGCAAGAACTCCCATTACCTGAGAAAATTGAAGTGGTTTCTGAATCAACGACTCAGCCCCAGCCAACCCAACCAAATGAGTCTCACTCAACAATTAATGAGTTTTCTCATTTCCTTAATTATAAAAATAATCACTACCATAATACAGCGGACTCAGCTTCTCATACGGAGCAACTTGTTATACTCAGTGAACTCTTTTCAAGTATTAGTAAAAAATAAAATACTCATTTACCTATAGTATAATAAAACCTCATTATGAGTTAGTGACATGCAAAAAACACTCAAAATCGTTACGTCTATACTTTTGTTATTCTTATTTATTTTATTAATTATCATTCCTCTAGATAGTGATAAACAGTTTCTATTAGGAGGCGTGTTAATTGTATTTACATTCTTTATTGGAATATTTAAAAATAAAAAACTACAGCTTGCCTTGATATTAATATCACTACTTTGTACTTCTCGTTATATCTGGTGGCGGGCAACAACGACCCTTTATTTTGATTCTTATATTGAGCTGATTTTAGGATCATTACTATTTATTGCGGAACTATATTCATTAGCTATTCTATTATTCGGTTATATTCAAACCTGTTGGCCATTAAAAAGAACGATCGCCTCCTTACCGAAAGATACTTCATTATGGCCAACGGTTGATCTATTTATTCCAACCTATAATGAAAGTATTGATATCGTCAAAGATACAGCGCTTGCTGCACAGTGTATCGAATATCCTAAAGATAAATTAAAAATTTATATATTAGATGATGGGAAGCGAGATGCGTTTCGCCAGTTAGCTGAAGATATTCAAGTTGGCTATATGATCCGCCCTGATAATAACCATGCAAAAGCAGGAAACCTTAATCATGCATTAACAAAAACGCATGGTGAACTGATTTGTATTTTTGATTGTGACCATGTAGCGACACGCGTATTTTTACAAGCAACAGTAGGGGCATTTTTAGTCGATGAAAAACTCGCTTTGATCCAAACCCCCCATTATTTTTACTCTAAAGATCCCTTTGAACGTAATTTAAGTGCGGCTAAAAGAGCGCCGCATGAAGGTGCGCTATTTTATGGTCCAGTGCAGCAAGGTAACGATAATTGGAATGCCGCGTTTTTCTGTGGCTCTTGTGCGGTAATTCGCCGTAGTGCCTTAAAAGAGACAAATGGATTTGCGGTAGAAACGGTTACCGAAGATGCCCATACGGCCCTTAAATTGCAGCGTAATGGATGGAATACCGCTTTCTTAGATATTCCTCTTTCAGCGGGTTTAGCGACTGAACGCTTAACTTTGCACATTAACCAACGTATACGTTGGGCACGAGGCATGACACAGATTTTTCGCGTCGATAACCCGCTATTAGGTAAAGGTCTGACATTTACACAACGTATCTGTTATTTAAATGCCATGCTACATTTTCAGTATGGGCTACCTCGAGCGATTTTCCTCTTATCCCCTTTGGTTTTTATTCTATTTGATTTAAATATTATCTCATCATCCGCAACACTCATATTTTCTTATGCGCTACCTCATTTGATTACTTCTAACTATGTCAATTCAAAACTTGTCGGTAGCTATCGCTATTCTTTCTGGGGGGAAATTTATGAAACAGTGATGGCTTTTCATTTAATACTCCCAACATTGATGAGCTTAATATCGCCAAAACTCGGTAAATTTAATGTTACTGATAAAGGTGATTTAACAGATAAAAACTATTTTGATCACACGGCCGTTCGCCCGCTCCTTATTGTCGCCGTACTTTTAGTCGCCGCAATTGGGATTGCCTTATTCAAATGGATTATGGGTCTATATCATTATATTGATGACGGTGTCATTGTGATTAACCTTATATGGGGTATTTATAGCTTACTGATTGTCCTCGCCTCTATATCGGTAGCAAAAGAGACCAAACAGTTACGTCGAGCCACGAGGGTTCCTGCATCAATCCCTGTGACCGTTTATTTTTCTGATAATAGCGTTATAGAAACTCAATCCATTGATCTCTCCATGAGTGGGGCAAGACTTAACTTCCCATTTGAGCATAATGTTACACAGACATTTATTACACAAATTGCCATTGGTATAGGCAAAGAAAGAGCATTTATCCCGATCCAGCAAGCATGGATTGATAATAAGCAATTAAGAATGGAATTTGCTCACTTAACTCATGCTATTCGACGTGATGTTGTACGTGTTGTATTAACTCGAGCAGATGCTTGGTTTAAACCTAAACATGCAAACGACAAACCATTAAGGTCATTTATCGACGTGCTGCAATGTGCATTTGAATTGTTCATTATCCGTAAAGATAAGAAGGCCACGGATAATTCCATTTTGCTTTCAAAACAAAATAGTAAAGAGCAGCATCATGTTTAACCGCCTGAAATTAATATTTATCGCTTACGCGTTATTAATAAGTCATACGGCCGCATTTGCCGTAGAGAGAGTGGATACACAGAAAAAAGTTTCTGCGCCATTAGACTTTATATTAAATAATGGGCTAATAAAAAATAGCGATGTTATAGACACTACCGCTGAAGAAATTACCTTGAAAAAAATTGGCCTCATAAACGGCCTGACCTTAAGTAGTGATAAACTCCAATCTGGTATTAGTTTTACTTTGCCCTATGATTTTATTGTTATAAATGCAGAAATACGCTTAATCATTTCAATCAAAGAAACTGAAAATATCGAAAAGGATAATTTACAAATAACGCTAAATGATCAGTCTTTAGGTTCGATACCGTTATCTCAACTTCATGAAAATAAATCGACTTTTACTTTAAAAGTACCAAACGCCATTCTCTCTTCAAAGAACAATTTAAACTTTCAGATCATTAGTAATGATGACATCATTAATAATGAGTGGACATGCCAGCGCCCAGACTTAAAAGATCTTAATCTTGAGATTTCCCCTTTAACCTCAATGGCATTAAAAGGGGTATTAATGAATACGCGTAAATCACTCATGGATTTTCCTCGGCCATTTTTAGATCCTTTAAAAATGAATAGCAATGAACTTGCTTTTATCTATGCCGCTTCACCGACCCCAGATACCTTAATGGCCTCTGCCATTGTAGCCTCTATTTTTGGCATCAAAAGTGGGGAAAAAGGGAACCATTTCAATGTTTATCTTGATGAATTACCGGAAAAGCATGCTGTTTTATTCACAATGGCGGATGAGACCATTTCAGGGATCTCCTTTAATCAGGCTAAAGGCCCAAATATCAGAATTATAGATAACCCTGTAAACGAGAAATACAAAATCTTGGTCATTAGTGGACGTCATGCACATGAGCTGCGTCAGGCCGCTTACCAACTCTTTACACCTGATTTACCTGACAGCAGCGATATGGCTATCGCCAACTATCATGTACAAAAACGGCAAGCTTATGATGCCCCTAACTGGCTTTCGGCGAAAAAAATAATCACTTTCAGCCAAATAATTAAAAGTCGCGACGCCCTGCAATCCCGCTTGTTTTGGAATGAAGAGAAAAACATTATTTTTCGCCTTCCACCTGATGTATTCATGTTATCAGGGAACAAAATCCCCGTGAAAATAGACTATACGTTTGATGGTAAAAATTGGATTGATATGAAGCATTCGATGCTAACTATCGCATTGAACTATCAATTTTTAAAAAATATTTCTGCTCAAAAACACAGCATTATTAGTCCAATCACAGAGTTTTTTACTAATAACCACGACAACAGCACAACACTTTATCTTGATAGCGCAAGCTTATTTGGTGAAAACAGACTAAGCTTTTATTTTAATATCACACCGCATCAAGAAACGCCTTGTAATATCCGTAATAATGGTGAGATTGTTAATCAAATATTGTCTAGCTCTACATTTGATCTCAGTAATATTTCCAATTTTGGGGAGCTACCAAATACGGCTTGGTTTTTAAATGGCCTATTCCCATTTACGAAATATGCCGATTTATCAGATACCGTCATTTTATTAACCAAAAATCCAGCTAAAGAAGAAATCGCATTAATGCTTCATTTAATGGAAAAAGCAGGACGCATTACTGGCTTTCCGGTTAGTCAGGTCACCATACTCACTGATACAACAAAACCACAAAATAATTTAAAACTCACGAGTTCGAATATTATTGCAATCTCTAAATTAAAAGAGATCGCAGCATTCAAGCCACTAATAAAAGATACCTCTTATCATTATAGTTATGGGCAATTACAAGTCATTCCCCCTTCTCTATTGCAGAAACTGAAACTGCTTCTACTCGGAGAATGGAAAAATCAATTTGAAGAAGCAAACAATATTTTAATAAATTCACAAAAATGGCGAGGGTTACTCAGTTTCCCATCACCTTGGTCTAGCAACAAAGTCGTGACCATTTTAACTGCGACTAACAGTGAACAACTGAAAAAACTCCATGATGATATTGATAAGCCTGGAAGACAACAACTCGAATCGGGTGATATCTTGCTATTTAATGATTTTGATGATGTTAAGGTTCTGCGAGTTAATGCATCATTTTTATCAGGCGAATTACCGCTACACACATTAGTCCTTTGGTTTTTTAGCCAACATTTATTTCTATTAATGGCTATGTTATTTACCACCTTATTCCTTATGAGTTTGTATTTGTTTAAAAGATTAAAAAACCATGAATCCAAACGTCTATCAAGGATGAAAAAATAAAATGAAAAATAGCTTATTAATAAAAGTATTTATTACTTTGCTCTGTGGTACATACCCACTATCGACGTTAGCTCGATCATTAGAAAATGAAACAGCCATTAAAGTTCTATTAGAAAAGGCCAATTATTGGCACAGTAAATCTAACTATGACCTTGCTTACGATGCGCTGAGTAAAGTTTTTGCCATTGAGCAATATAATATTGAAGCATTATATCTAATGTCATATTACAAAATTCAGCAAGGTAAAAAACAAGAAGCGGCTCTCTGGGTTAATAAACTCAAAAAATATGCCCCAGACGATCAGCGGCTTTCACAATTAGCCCAGTTTTCGCCCCGTGAAAATCGTTCCGATGAGATACTCAAAAAAGCCCGAGAATTTGCAACACAAGGTCAGATTGAACAAGCAATACAGGCGTATGACAAATTATTTACGCATAATCCACCTAGTGGTGACTTAGCGATTGAGTATTATGAAACACTCGCTGGCAGTAAAAAACACCTAGAAAAAGCGATCGCTGAGCTAAGAAAAATAGCACAGCAAACACCATCAGATGAGAAGGTACAGCGTATTCTTGCAACGGTATTAACCTATCAAGAGAAAACAAGGCGAGAGGGAATTCAAAAGCTCATCCAGATCGAAAATAAAGATAAGGCGGTGGTTAATTCATTGAAGCAAGCACTACTGTGGTTACAACCCGATGAAAAAGATCTGCCCGCTTACCAGCATTTTATGAATTTATCACCAAATGATAGCCTTGTAATGGAACACTATAACAATCGCATTGGTAACAGTGATATTCGTGCTGGATTTACGCTATTAAATAGAGGTAGCCTTGAACAAGCAAAGCAAAAATTCACACAAGCGCTAACAAATGATCCTAAAAATATCGATGCCACTGCGGGTCTGGGCTACGTGGCGCTCCGTCAAAAAAACTATCAAGAAGCAGAGAAGTTATTAAGTGAAGCGGCTAATAACACAACGGATCATAAAAGAGCCCAATGGTTAAAAGATATCAAAAATATTAACTACTATTCGCAACTAGATAGAGTTAAACAATTAGCGCGTAATCAGCAATTTGATCACGCGATTAGCTTACTTAAAAGTACCAGTGTGAGTGACCCACAGCAGCAACTTGCTCTCAATTTATTACTAGCACAAACCTATCGTGATAAAAAAGACTATGCTAGCGCAGAGTCGTTATATCGGACGCTTCATCAAAACTACCCTAATAATAAAACAGTGAAAGAGCAGCTAGTCTGGTTATTTAACGAACAAAAAAAATATCAAGAATTAGAGCTATTATTACAAACCTTCTCTCCTACTGAGCGCTATGATTATCAGCAAAAAATAAATTTCAGTGAGCAATACCGAAAAAATGCAGAAAAAGCACTTAATAATGGCTTAGTGAATGAAGCGGAAAATATTCTCACACAAGCCATTAATAAAGATCCTCAAAATGCTTGGCTGCACCTCGATTACGCCAGACTGCTACTTAAAAAAGGTGATCATCATAAAGCAAATGCAGTGATGAATAATTTGGTTGCAACCTACCCTTCACCTGCAACTTGGCATAGCGCGATCATTTTGGCAAGCGAGCAAAATCACTGGAAGGATGTATTGAATTTAATTCATAAAATTCCTAGTGGATCACAAACGGCAGAAATAACAGAGCTTAAACATCGCGCTAAATTTAATCAACAAATTGATATTGCCCAACACTACATTGATAGTGGGAATCACAATGCAGCATTAAATACCCTAAAAATAAATATTAAATCATTACCTCAGAACCCAGCCGATATTGGCCGCCTTGCTCAGCTATATATAGATGCGGGTGATAGTCAAATGGCGCTAAATGTGATCCATCAAAACCTATCCGTTGAACCACAAGGAAGCCTAAAAGATTATACACAGCAAATCCTTATCTTACGCCGCTTAGGATACTTTGCAGAAGCAGAGAGCTTGATGAACTCCCCGGCTTTACTCGCCACAACCAGCGAAAAAGAGTTAAATCACATTAGAGCGGGCTACCTCAGCGAACAAGCCGATTTATTTCGCGAAAAAGGTCATCTCAACGAAGCTTGGGAAATATTAGCGCCAGAAATAAAAAATGATCCGAATAATAGCCAACTCTTATTAGCTGTTGCCCGAGTTTATCAATCAAATGATCAACCCGAGCAAGCGAGTGATGTTTATCAATACCTATTAGCTATTTCCCCTAAAAATCAGGATGCATTAATAGGCTTAGTTGATCTAGCGATTAACAATGACGACAGTGTGGCAGCAAGAAAATATTTTGCAGAGATCAAGGCAACCAACAAAACCGATTACCTGATTTTGTCGGCTCGCCTTGCTGAGCTGGAAGGTCATAATACCCAAGCACTCAAATTATTAAAAACAGCACAATGGGGATTAATTCAGCCGCAAGAACAGCCAACTTATTTACCAGTAAATCACCCATTAGCTGGGCAAATACTCATGCACACTCAGCACAATCCTCGCCAAAAGGCCCAGTTAGACCATATTGAAATGATGCTTACAGATTTACAGCAAAAAACATCTGTCGCATTGAATAATACCATTCAGGTAAACAGCCACTCAGGGGAGTCAGGATTAAGCAAATTTACCGAAATCAAAGAGACCCTCACACTCTCTCTTCCACTGCTTGATAATATTAAGTTAGCGCTGAGCGTATCCCCTTCGGTTATTAGTTCAGGCAAAACTCCCGCTGAAAATGCCAGCCTTGTGGGCAGTGGAGCGTTAACGAGAGCCAATCGCCGTAGCCTAGTTGAAAGTGCTTCACGCGCTAATGTACATGCCGATGAAATTAATAGCCGTTCAATTCAAGGCTTAGAATCAAATATTTTATTGAAAGGCGATAACTTTCAATTGGATTTCGGGCATACCAATAGTGATGGCTTAATTGTTTCCTTAGTTGGCGGAGCTGAATGGTCAATTAACACCTCACCACATAGCCAATTAACTTTAGCAGCCGAACGGCGAGCGGTAACTGATAGCCAACTTTCATACAGTGGGCTTAAAGATAGTGTAACAGGTAGAACATGGGGAGCCGTGACACGCAATACGCTGTCAGCACAATACGCATGGGATAATAGCCATTATGGTACTTATGCCAAAGTTGCCGCTAATAAGTATATTGGTACCCACGTTCCTAATAACCAATCTGTTGATCTCAATGCTGGCTCTTATATTTATGGAATAAATGAAAATAATAAAACTCTAAAATTAGGCGCTAATATTCATTATATGGGATTTGATAAAAACCTTAATTATTATACATTAGGGCATGCAGGGTATTTCAGCCCACAGAAATATATTGCAGTTTCATTGCCTATTTCTTATGAGCAAAAATTAGATAATTTATCAGTAAAATTAAACTCCACTGTTGGATATCAATCGTACACGACTGAAAGTGCAGATTATTACCCTACAGATAGACAACTACAAGATGAATTAAACAGTTACACAGATAATGATGAATATATAGATACTCACTATAAAAAGAGCAGTAAAAATGGCATAAGTTATTCTTTTGGCGTAGAGACTAACTATAAAATATCACCATCTTCATTTATTGGAGCGAATGTTAGTTATAATACTTTTGGTAATTATGATGAGACAAAAGCTAATATTTACTTTAAATATTTATTCGACAAAGATATACTAGGAAAATAAAAATGATGTTTGACCAAGATAGTTACTTACAACGTGGTTATAAAACAGGCTGGCATGATTTAATTAATTTTTTATTTTATGAGTTTTCGTCAGGTGAAACTAATGAAGGCTGTAAAACGCTACGGCGAATTGGGAAACAGCTTGGTGAATTACACACTATTGAGAATTCAAGTACATTAAGTCAATTAGAAAAAAATATTAATACTGTTCTAGAAGTGTTCAATTGGGGGTTTGTTAAAATGGCACCCGCAAATAGTGAATTGCTTATTATGCATTGTGCGTGGCCTCACGCGCCTAAATCGGTCAATAAAAAATGGCGTCGAGCTAGCGCTAGTATTTTAGAAGGCTTATATACTCAGTGGTTAACATCGCAAGGTGGTAATAAATCAGTGCCTGTATTGTGGAATGAAAATGCAACTGAAGATATTTTCATATTTCGTTATGCTTTATTTAAATAGATTCATCAAATATAAATTATCATGATTAATAAAACCAAAGAGTTATCAATAAAAAATGAAAAAATCTCATTGGACTTAATCATTGGTCAAACCTGTCTTTTTTTATTAATTGATATATATGGAAGAGTTTCATATGTTAGTCAACGTTTCTTAGAAACTTACAACTACAATCGTGCAGATGTTATTGGATATAAGCCAAGCATAATAAATAATCAGTTGGTTTTAGAAAAAAACAGTCTTGATTATATTTCTAATTATAGTAACACTGAAGATATTATTTTTATAACTAAAGAAAATAAAAAAATATTTTTTATAGCTAGATTAATGGAGATAGAAGAAAATAGCAACAATGTCTATCATTACTGTCTTATTTTATCTGAAGTAACAAGGCTAATAGCAGCTAAGAATAAACTCTCTTTCCAAGTATACCATGACCCTCTAACTGGACTATTAAACAGATATGGTTTTTATAGAAAAGGCAAAGAAGCTCTTAAATTAGCCAAAAATAGTAAAACAGAATGCTATTTGGCGCTTATTGACATTGATAAATTTAAAAAAATAAACGATACCTTTGGTCATGATTATGGTGATCGACTATTAAAACAGTTCACTAAAAATGTAAAAAAGCACTTACCGAGTGAGGTTATTTTTGCTCGATTAGGTGGCGATGAATTTGTGTTAATGGTGAATGACATACATCATCATCATGCAGAATCTATCTTTTGGGAGCTGGTTCACTTTATGGGGACTTATTCATATTGCCATTTAGAAGGAGAAGTATCGAATATCAATATTAGTGTCGGCATTGCACAATACCCGCGTGATGGTGAGCGTTTAGGGAGTTTAGTAAAAAATGCCGATATAGCCTTATACCATGCGAAAAAACAAGGAGGAAATCAAATAAAGAAATGTATTTAGGTTTAACTATATAGCTGTTTTAACTAATAAAATTTAAAACCGTACTTAGTTGAAAACTACACTCAACAAGTAAAGATTATAATAAATATTTTATTTATCAAGGATTATATATGTTGAAAGCTGTCATACCTGTTGCGGGGTTAGGTACTCGCATGCTACCAGCAACAAAAGCGATACCTAAGGAGATGTTACCTCTTGTAGATAAACCTATTATACAATACATAATAAAAGAATGTTATATGGCGGGTATCAATGAAATTATATTTGTTACTCATTCATCTAAAAATTCAATTGAAAATCATTTTGATACCTCTTTTGAATTAAAATCGTTATTAGAACAAAAAGGGAAAGAGCAATTACTCAATGAAATAAATGGTATTTGCCCTGAAAATTTAAAAATTATGCATGTTAGACAAGGCTGTGCAAGCGGTCTAGGCCATGCGATATTATGTGCTCAGCCTTTTATTGGTGATAATGATTTTATTGTTGTTTTACCAGACGTCATTATTAATGAATATGATTGTAATTACGCATCTGATAATTTACCCGCAATGATTGACCGCTTTTACTCGACAGGAAAAAGCCAAATATTAATTGAACAAGTCAATATCGAGCATGTCGAAAATTACGGGATTGTAGATTGCCATAATGAGGTTACTCATAGCGGAGAGTTTAATAATATCTATGCGATTGTAGAGAAACCACATAAAGAGAGTGCGCCATCAAACTTAGCTATTGTTGGCCGTTATGTTTTAAGTAAAGAGATTTGGCCATTGCTGGCAAAAACACCTATTGGTAAGAGTAATGAAATCCAACTGACGGATGCATTATCCATGCTTCTGAAAACCCATGCTATCGAAGGTTATCACATAAAGGGGCGTTCTCATGATTGTGGCGATAAAATGGGGTATATGAAAGCGTTCTTTGAATATAGTCGTCAGCATCAAACATTTGGCTCACAGTTTCATCGCTGGTTGAAAGATTCGGTAGAAACTGTTTAATCATAACGCCTATTTATAGGGTAGATTTTATGAATCAACAAAATCCAATCGCTAGTCTGATTTTTAGTTATATGCCTAATGCGAGATCTTGTTCTTTATTTTTTATATTTGTTTGTTATTCAAATAGATATAACAACTTTAAAAATCAGGATTGGATTTTTATTGCTAACAGAATAAGAAGATTACAATTAATCATGTTAATTCTTTTTTATTAAAAAAGTATGGGTCGTATTGAGAAATATTTTACCTCTGTCTGAATAAACTTATCTGATAATGATATCTCCTATGTAATACCTTAACAATGATGGATTAATTCGAGATTTCATTATGAATGAGTTTAGTCATCAGCTAAGTAAAACTGACTTCATTGAAAACAGATGTTTTATTATCCCATTACTTTAATGATTTTTGTTTAATTTTTATTAGTACTCATTCTCAGTCATGTAAGCAATGGACAATAACAACGAAATTTGATTTTTAAACCACAGCAGAGGCAACAAAATGAATATTAGAGATTTCGAGTATTTAAACGCATTAGGTAAGTTTCTTAACTTTAAAAAAGCGGCTCAATATTGCAATGTAGCTCAACCAACCTTAAGTATTCAGATTGGTAAACTAGAAAACACACTCGGCTGTTTTCTGCTAGAAAGAACCACCCGTCGGGTTAACTTTACACCTTTGGGTCTACAAATCTTAGAGCACAGCAAGATTATTTTAAAAGAGATAGAAGAAATTAAAGCCATTGCACAGCAATCTACAAATAATAATATAAAAACTTTTCATATTGGCATTTCTGATTCATTACCAGAGTATTTTGCCTCCTACATTACAGAAGCCGTCTTAGCAAGTGACCCTAATATTAACTTAATAGTCACGGTGGATAGCTCAGAGGAACTGTTTGCCCAACTCGCCTCGATGTCCTTAAACTTGCTGATCGTTTCTTCAACAAAATGCTCCGATAACTTTATTTCAGCCTCCTTGATAAGCTTCCCTATAAACCATCAATTTGTCACCCAAAAAGGACATAGTACAGAGCAGCCAACGAGTATTTTAGGTTCGTATTCAGAAATAAAATCTAAAATCTGTTTTCGAAATGGCGATAGAAATATGGATAACTACTTGCACATTGGTAACTTAATCAATGAATCGATAGATCTTTTATTGAAAAAAAACCATATCGCCTAGCGCTTCTCTTACTGGAACTCAGCGTGCTACATATCGAAAACTCAATCTTCGCTATTGTAGTACGCTTAACCTAAGAGAAGTTTTAGCACCGACAACGTCTTGCAATGCAACTTTTTGTTAACTTTATTATTGTCATCGGTTCTCGATAGAGAAAGATCAGCACACCTTTTTTTCTTCCTAGGAAAAGTACTTTTTCTTTTAAAAATCACTGATAAAGCAATTTTTATTGGTAGTTTTTTTATCAAAAAATCCTGTAAAATTTAAACTCATTAAGTAGTTAATAAATTTTAATTTATTGAATTAAATGATTATTTTTATAGTGCATCGATCATTTGTTAATATTAAAAATACTACCGTGATCACATTCTTATCATAAACTCTCTTTTTCAACGAAAAGTACCAGCGATCCTTTCTAAAGTCTCTTTCTTATTTTTAAATAAAAAGCTTCAATTAAGAAACACAAAATAAACATAAAATTAACATAATCCAGATGCCAGCGAAAATATGTACCCTATGATGCGCCGGCGCTGTTTGTGAGATAACGAGGTAGACATGAAACCAGAAGATTTTCGCTCAGATGCCAAACGCCCATTTAACAGCCAAGAATATTTAAAAAGCCTACAAGATGGCCGTGAAATTTATATCTATGGTGAGCGTGTTAAAGATGTCACCACTCACCCAGCATTTCGTAATTCAGCCGCTTCAATAGGACAGTTATATGATGCACTCCATGATAAAGCAACTCATGACAGCCTTTGCTGGGGAACAGATACCGGAAACGGCGGCTATACACACAAATTCTTCCGTTTCGCCACCAGCGCCGATGAACTGCGCCAACAACGTGACGCCATCGCTGATTGGTCACGCCAAAGCTATGGATGGATGGGACGCACTCCAGACTATAAGGCGGCATTCGCCAGTTGTTTAGGGGCTAACCCAGAATATTACGGCCAATTCGCTGATAACGCGCGTAATTGGTATAAACGTATTCAAGAAAGTGGGCTTTATTTTAACCATGCGATTGTTAATCCACCAATCGATCGCCATAAACCTGCTGATGAAGTAAAAGATGTCTATATCAAGCTGGAAAAAGAAACTGATGCAGGTATTATCGTCAGCGGCGCAAAAGTGGTTGCCACTAACTCCGCCCTAACTCACTACAACTTTATCGGTTTCGGCTCTGCACAAGTGATGGGGGATAACCCTGATTTTGCACTGATGTTCGTCGCACCAATGGACGCTGATGGTGTGAAACTAATTTCACGCGCATCATACGAATTAGTTGCTGGCGTAACAGGCGCACCTTTTGACTACCCACTATCAAGCCGTTTTGATGAAAATGATGCGATATTAGTCATGGATCATGTGTTGATCCCATGGGAAAACGTATTAATTTATCGTGATTTTGATAGAGCGCGTAATTGGGCTGTACAAGGTGGTTTCGCTCGCTTGTTCCCATTACAAGCCTGCGTGCGTTTAGCGGTTAAATTGGATTTCATTACAGGCTTACTGCAAAAAAGCCTTGAATGTACTGGAGTTGTCGACTTCCGTGGTGTACAAGCAGACTTAGGTGAAGTGGTCGCATGGCGTAATTTATTCTGGTCACTTACCGATGCAATGACTTCGGAAGCGAAGGCTTGGGAAGGCGGAGCCTATCTGCCAGATACGCAAGCAATCCAAACTTATCGCGTAATGGCACCAATGGCCTATACGAAAATCAAGAATATCATAGAAAGTAATGTCACCAGTGGTTTGATATATCTACCATCCAGTGTGAAAGACATGAACAACCCAGAAATCGATAAGTATCTGGCAAAATATGTGCGTGGCTCTAACGGTATGGATCATGTAGAACGTATCAAGGTGTTAAAGCTAATGTGGGATGCGATTGGAAGCGAGTTTGGCGGACGTCATGAGCTTTATGAAATCAACTATGCGGGTAGTCAGGACGAAATTCGTCTGCAATGTCTACGCCATGCTTATGGTTCGGGTAATATGAAAGCAATGACAGATATGGTTGACCGCTGCCTGTCTGATTACGATCAGCATGGTTGGAAACGCCCACACCTGCATAACAACAACGATATTAATAAGTTAGATTCGCTGCTGAAATAATCGGCAGCAGGAGGTCAATATGTCTTTAGAAAATGAACATCGCCTGCGTTTCAGAGATGCGATGGCAAGTCTTGGTGCAGCAGTTAATATAGTCACCACGGATGGCACAGCAGGTTGCTGCGGTATTACTGCAACAGCAGTCTGTTCAGTCACGGACACGCCACCCACTTTGATGGTGTGTGTTAACCGCAACAGCGCTATGAATGCGGTCTTTCAAGAAAATGGCCGCCTGTGTGTCAATATCCTTAACCATGAACAAGAAGAGATGGCGTGCCACTTCGCGGGAATGAAAGGCTCTACAATGGAAGAGCGCTTTGCTTGGAGCATCTGGGATAAAGGTATTTTGCAACAACCATTATTGAAAGATGCACTTGCTAACCTAGAGGGTGAAATAACCCAAGTGCAAGACATTGGTACGCATTCTGTTTATTTGGTTGAAATGAAGCAGATTATCGTGAGAGAAGAAGGTCACGGGTTAATTTACTTCAAACGTAAATTCCACCCAGTTATGCACCAGACATTAGCAGTAACCGCATAACGGATTAAACCATCAATATGCTTAGAGGGGCTATGCGATATAGCCCCTCTTTTTGATCCAACGCTAAGAAAGTCCTTTCTAAGCAATATGTTCCTACCGATACAGTCACCCTTCTTTTTTTCAATATCCCAACAAACACTATGTAATTATATTGACTGCCTAAATACAAATTAGTCATGTTTATAATTTTTCTAAATCAATACATTAGTACAAATCTATCTTTTATTGTTAATGTTTAGTTATTTTATTGAATGATAATAATTATTATTTACAATCTCATTACCGATTGATCTTTAACAATAATGGCTATGAAAAATGACACTATGAAGCCTGTCACTCGGCTTCTTCAATTAATGATTGGTGTGAGTCCGTTTATGGCAAGCGGCATGATGACTGCACAGAGTGCAACTCAAGAACCAACACAACTAGGCCCTCTCAAAGTTTCCGCAAAATCACAAAAGGAGCTAGATGCTGAATATCCTTATTTGCAGCTTGGCTCCTCGTCCTATATTGATGGCAAAACCGTTGAGAGATTCCGAGGTAATTCAGCAGCCGATTTTCTACGTGGCGTCAGTGGCGTCCATCTTGGGGATATTCGTAATGGCGGAGCGTTAGATGTCAATATTCGCGGTTTACAAGGCCAAAGCCGCGTTCCCGTTATTGTCGACGGTACGCAGCAATCCATTGATGTTTACCGTGGTTACGCTGGTGTACAGCAACGCAGCTATTTAGACCCCGACTTGATTAGCCATGTTACCATCGACAAAGGTCCTACCCTTGCGACAGATGGCGCGGGAGCTATCGGAGGAGCGGTGCGGGTCACAACCTTACAACCTGCTGATGTTATTCCGAAAGGTGAAACTTTTGGGGTACGTTTAAGAGGGGGGCTTGCCAATAACACGGTCTCAGAACGATCCGGTTTTTATACTAAAACCAAAGAGAGTAATGACGCCAATCCGTGGCCGAATATGAATAGCCGCTTTGGTAGTGTCGCTATCGCAACAGATCAGGATCGCTATCAATTACTTGCAGCTTACGCCTACCGTAATCAAGGTAACTATTTTGCAGGTAAAAACGGCGCGAAACGCTATCGTGACGCCCATTATTCGTCAACGGGTGGCACGGGGATGACAACAGCCGCGGTGATTGACGCCTATCCTGCTGGAAAAGAGGTTCTTGATACCCATAGCCGTAGTGAATCTTGGTTAGTCAAAGGGGCTGGCGAGCTTACTGATACCCAAAAACTTGAGTTAATTTATCGCCGTTATGACGCTAAATGGGGTGAAATCATGCCATCGATGATTACAACCCCCAATAGCAAAGGGGAATCTAATCAATTTATCCCGAGTAAAATTACCATTGATTCATTATCAGCAAAGCACAATTTTGATCCGGATAATGATTGGGTCAATTTGACCTCTGAATTGTGGTATACCCACTCAGTCAGCCGTATGTACAATGCAAATATCGGTAACGTTCCTGTTTTCGATCAAAGTACTGAGCAGCGTCCAGACCCACAAAGTGAAGAGTACAAACAAGGGCTATTATCCGATATTAAAGCGGATAGATATGGCGTGAATTTAACCAACCGCTCAACGTTCGAAAATCGTCTTGGTGAGTTTAATTTAACAATTGGTGGTGCTTTCCAGTATGAAGATACCGGCCCTAATTCACCTGTCCTAAAAGAAAATCTGCAAAAAAACTATTTCTTGCGCAGTGGTGTTCGCAAAGAGTATAGCTTATCAAGCTCCCTAGAATATAAACCCGTGAATTGGTTAACAGTTCAAGTTGGAGGGCGTTATACCGAATATCATGTTAGAGATAGAAACAGCACCGCTTATGCGGCGAAATCTCGCACTCAAGAGTACACGTTTGCTCGCTTAAAGAAAAACGGTGAATATTTCACCAAATGGCCTGAAAGCTGGTATATGGAGTGGTGGCCTGATGAACAAGGAAACTACACGTTAGACTCTTTAAAGAAAACCCCATACGCAAACACAACGCTTGGCGAAAAGTATGACTTTGATGGTTATGACCCTGACCCAAGAGGGGAAAAAGGTTATCTGAAAAAAGAAGTCACCACAGAATACGCTTACACCAAACCTATTGAGCGGAAAGGAAGCGATTTCAGCCCACAGGTAGGGCTGGCATTTCACCTTGATGACAATAGTCAAATCTATGTTAAATACAGTGAAGCCGTTAAGAACCCAACTATCTTTGAGTCAACTTTAGGCAACTGGACCTCAATGCCGTCTGCTGATTTAAAACCAGAGAAAAACAAAGTTCTTGAAATCGGTGCATCAACTGTACAAAACTCACTATTTACCGAAGAAGATAAACTTGCCGCTAAGGTATCCTGGTTTAAGAGTGACTTACATGACATGATCACTCGAGGCTATCACCCAAATAACGCTTCTTGGTTCATAGAGAATGTGGATCTTTATAAAACATCCGGTATTGAATATAGCTTAGCTTATGATCAAGGTCGCTTCTATGCTGATGTATCGGGTAACTACTATTTAGAAGCCACAACGTGTGATACGAAAACTGCTGAGCGTTTTCGTCAGTACGCTTATGGCGATCCTAATACCCCAAACTGTGTGAATGGTGGTTTTGGCACCTCGTTAGTTAATATCACTAACCCACCCAAATACAGCATCAATACAACACTTGGGGTGAGGCTACTTGATGAACGCAACTTAGATATTGGCGTTCGCCGTATCTATAATAGCGGTCCTACTCATAAGTTAAACCGTTCATGGAATACCGTTGGGATGACGGGAACCCAGTTAATTTATTTATCAACCGTGACTTATGATGCTTACGCTAATTATCAGTTCAACCCTAATGCGGATATCAACCTTACCGTCACTAACCTCACTAATGAATACTATGTTGATCCAATGGCGCTTAGCTTGATGCCTGCGCCAGGTAGAACGGTTTCAGTTGATTTTACTTATCGCTTTTAAATAACAATTCCTGCCCAAGGAGTGGGCAGGAAGATGACAATTAAGCTTCGATTTTTTTCATATAACGATAGTGAGAAAAGGTGACTAATAATGCAACAAATGCAATACCAGCCCCTAGCATAAACCCGCCAGAATAGCCTACCGCCGCCGTTAGCCCCACCAGCATCATTGAGCTAGCCAATTCACCAATATCACGAGTACTCTGTACTGCTGTCATATCCGTTCCTGCTTGCGTATAGCGAGAAGCGAATTGCATACCTGCGGTCATAATCGCCACAGAAGTGACACCGGAAGATAATGAACCAAGTGTGATACAGGTAGCCACTAATGCCATTGATACGCCGCTCATCGACTGGAATGTCCATAATAGCGATGAGAGTAATGCGAATAATAGGCCAAATGAGAATGCGCGCCAGACGCCGATTTTACCAATCAACCAAGCGCCGCCCCCACAACCTAACACTAACGTGACCATGCCACCTGCCATTCCCATTTTCCCAATCTGAGCCAGCGACCAACCTGTATCATTTAAGAATAATTTTGCCAAACCAAAACCAGAAACGGCGGTCACCGCAGAAAGTAAGGTTAGCAGCAGTAGACGAGGTGCACCTTGACGCTTAAAGGTTTTTAATAAGCTCGCTTTTTCATCTTCCTGAATGGCTTGTGATGTTTTTAATGGGCACAACGAAATAAAAAACAGACTTAACAACGGCACACAAGCCAAAATCGCTAATGCCATATGCTGACCCAATGACTCACTCATAATCATCAGCCCTGCACCACCAATAAAAAAGCCAGCCATCACGCCCGCTATCTGCACGGCATTGATTTTTGATAGCATTGAGCCGCTGACTTGCTCTGCCGCCATACCGTCGGTGGCAATATCTTGTGTCGCACTCGCTAAAGAAGCAATAAATAGCAATACAACACAAGCCAGTGCATTTTCCACAGAGAAACCAATAAAGCTAAGTGCAAACATGGTGAGTGTCACGATAACCTGCATAGGAATAATCCAGCTCTTACGACGTCCTAACCGTTTTCCCCAATGGTTATCAACAAAAGATGCCCATAAAAATTTTACTACCCAAGGTAAGCCCACAAGTGGCAAAAATGCGAGTACCTTTAACTCACCACCATCATGTCGTAAAAAGGTAGGTAGAGCATCCATCGCAATCCCCATCGGTATACCTTGAGCGAGGTATAACAATCCTAAGGTCATCACCAGTTGTTTATTCTGTAACAGATCTTTCATATCCACTCCGACCACTTTTTTGTGTCGCAGATAACTTAGCCACACATCCAAGTGTTAATAACAAAAACAAGCCACAAAATAGCAGCATGACATCAATACGGTTAAAGCCAGCAGGCTGCTGCCATAACGAGAAAATAAATGCGATGAAAAAGAGTAAAGTTGATAAAGCAGCAATTAAAATCAGCATCTTGCGAGCATTTTTAATCACTAGACAGAGGATAAAAATGCCTCCCCAGCACAGGAAAAAAGCACTTATTGGCAATGTTAATGACAGAGACATCACAACCAGCAATGCGCTTACTGACAGCAACAGTCCACCACAGCATCCAACGATCCCCCCGGCAATCCGCGAGGCAGCATGCCGCCAACACCACATTGCCAACCCACTCGCTACCAAGACACAGCCACTAAATCCCGCGATAAAATGCAAAACGCTAAATAGCGTTTCGACGTTTGGTAGCCATTGATACTGGCCATAATGCAGTGGTTGAATACTGATAAAAGCACGAGTCCAGAAAGCGTGATCAGAGGAGTCTCGAACACCAACAAGCCGCCCTTCATTCAAATCAAAACGATATTGCTCAAAGTTAGCACTACCCGGTTGCCCCGCGTGTACTCCACCAATCACCAATGAATCGCCTTGGCGCATCAAGGTTTGTGGCGTAAAAGAGGGATAAGTTTGTTTAAGCCACTCGAATACTTGCTCTGGTTGATGCTCGCGTAGAACTACTTGGTGGTTATCAACCTTACGAAAGCCCCCCATCAATTGCTGCATGACCAACTGTGGATTATCAGGGCTTACACTTGATGCCAAGCCAACGGTTCCTAACGCACCTAACCCTGAAAGCGCCCCTGTCACAGCAAATAAAATTAGCCATGGATAGCACCATAATCCCAGCCAATTATGCAGATCATGAATAAATAAGCGTAAATTCAGCCGACGCGGTAAGCGCATCATCGAAGCTAGCTTGCGGCGGTTAATAATAAAGCCGCTAATTAACAGTACTGCCAACGCAAAACCAAATAGGCTAATCAGAATACGTCCTGGAAAATCAATAAATAGGTTTTTATGCAATGTGACCAGCCACATTGCAGGAGTATTCTGCGCTAAAGCTTGGCCCGTAATGGCACTATAGCTGTTATCGCACTGCCCCATCCCAAGGCAAAAAGTGATGGTAGGATTGGCTGATTGAGGTAACTGCACCAATGCAGCCTCTGGCTGTAACGTTAGTAATTGTGATAGCGGCAGGAGTTCTCCTGAAAGGGGCGCTTTATTCCACCAAAGACGTAAAGCATCACTTCCTAAGCTCCAAGTGCCACTTAGCATAATCACAAATAAAAAAACGCCCAAAAATGCACCCGCACTACGATGTAGATCGGACATTCTGCGCGTCAGTGGGACTTTCATTGTCCTCCCCCCCACAGCAATAACCACAATAGAGGAAGCGGCCACCATCCGTAACTGCGTAATAACATTTGTCGCCAGCTACTCGCGGTAAAGCTGTAGACAAACATCCCCATGGTGCAAAAAACGGCAAGAAAAACTGCTCCATACAAGCGGTTTAGAAGATCATCCGAAGGGTAAATGCGAACGAATAATAGGGAGAGAACAACTCCCCCTATTAAAGTGCCAATGATGGAAATCGCACTGACTAATTTCATTAAAAATCAGCCTTTACAGTCAACATCACGTTACGAGGTTCGCCGTAACGGTTATTCCATTGTGGAGAGAAAAGACCTGAATAATAGCGGCGATCGAATAAGTTATTCACATTGACCGCTGCGCTCCACGTTTCGTCAATTTGATACCCCAAACGCGTATTAAAGAGTGCATAACCCCCTTGACGTAAAGTGACATTGCCGTTGGTGGTACTATAAGCACTTTGTGCTTGCATACCGCCCCCAATGCTCCATTTACGTTCATCCCAAGGAAGATCGTAGTTGGTCCATACACGTAACATATGACGAGGCGTTAACGTGTTGTAGGCATTACCTTTGTTTTGGCTATCATCGCGATATTTGGTGTCTGTATAGGTGTAGCCGACAGAGACATCCCAAAATGGCGTAATATAGCCAACACCTTCTAATTCAAAACCTTGGCTACGTACTTTGCCCCCACTAATAAAGTAATTATCAAAGCCTCCCGTCGGGTGATCAGGGTCAACTTGAGGATTGTTTTTGATATCTATCTGATAGATAGCCCCTGATAAGTTCAAGCTACCGTTGAGTAATCCCGCTTTAATCCCCGTCTCTAGCGTTTGCCCTTCAACGGGTTTCAGCATTTTACCACTCCAGGTTTTCGCGGTTTGAGGCTGATAAACGGTTGAATAGCTGCTATACCAAGACCAATCTTTTGCAAAATCCCAAATCACACCGCCATAAGGGGTGATCCGGCCATTTTCAGTAAATTTAGACGTTGGCGATTTCAATTCCCACCAGCTATCGCGAGCCCCAATGATCACCGTGACAGGCTCTACAACCTTAATGCGCCCCATACCATAAACGCCTTTTTGAGTTGTTTTCGTTGCACCTGGAGAGCTATAAGGCCCGACATTAGGCTTAGGTACGCTGTGTGGATCCCAGCGATAGACGTTCACGGGAACATTCAGTGAAGGGTCAAATTCCGCGCTATACTGCTTTTCACTCGCATGCGAGTAATTAACCCCCATAATCACATCATGCTTCTGCCCCCAGCCTTCAACCTTACCATTCAAGCTTGTATCAAGACTGATTTGTTCATTGCGGAATTTATAAGCGCCCCCCATCAGCATGGCGCCATCCCCAGTTTCAGGGTCGATATTGCCCCATGCACCTGCATAAATTAGGCGAGCATTAACATGTTGATATTCAGTATTGAGTTTGTATTGCCAATCATCATTGATCTGGTGCTCAATCGCAGCAAAGGTGCGTGTGGTATCCCATTTAAAACGGTCCCAATCCACATCAAGGTAGGTTTTACGTGGAAGATGCAAATCACGACCATCTTTCCCCATAGGTACGCCAGCCATATTGGTGACTGAATCGATAGTTTGATATTGTGCACCAACACGTAATAAAGTATCAGGGGTGAGATCCGCATCAACCGTCGCGTACATTAAACGTGTTTTTTGATCGGATACATCATAGAAGAAATCCTTATCCTCCCACGCCATCACAAATCGCCCACGCACACTGCCTGCTTCATTGAGTAATCCACCAACATCCGCTTCACCGCGATAACGGTTCCAACTCCCCGCTGTTAAGCTGAGTTTCGCCATATCTTCCTTTGGTGCATGTTTGCGAACCATATTGACCGTCGCAGCAGGGTTTCCCATTCCATGAAGTAGCCCATTGGAGCCACGTAAGATCTCAACACGCTCATACACCGCCATATCTTGCGGTGAACTCGCCATATTACCGAGCAACGCTGGCACACCATCAATTTCAAAGGAGTCAATTTGGAAGCCACGTACATAGTAGGCGGTCGTTAACTTGACGTAAGGGGCACTCGTTACCCCTGTGGCTCTTTGCATAACATCGTCAAGGGTTTGTAGGTTTTGCTTTTCGATTTGCTCGCGGTCAATAACACTGACAGATTGTGCAACTTCTCTTGGTTTTAGGGCTATTTTGCCTAATGTTGTGACGCCAGGCTCCACATAATCGTCATCAGCACTGGAGGTCGTTGTTACTTGCATGACATCATGCTTAGGTTGCGAGCTTTGTTCTGCCCCTGCTGATAAAGCCCATGGAGCAGTTGCTAAAAACAGTGCGCAAGGGGCAAGTTTTAGCCCTTTTAAGCGCTTAGCATTATGAACGGACAACATTTTCTACCCTAAAAAGTTAAATGATAATTGTTATCAATTTAGCAATTAATGGGGTGGGATACTTTCGAATGCCGGATTTTGTCTATCGCTATCCGGCAATAACTAACGTTTTTTGAGTTGATTTGGTGAGATGCCAAAGCGCTTACGAAAAGCGACGGAGAAGTGAGCGGGAGTATAGCCAACCTGATAAGCTACGGTAGAAATATTCGCATCATGGACGCTCAATAGCTGATAAGCCGTTTCCAATCGATACTCTTGCAACCAACCGTAAATACTATTACCAAACAGTTGGCGAAACCCTTGCGTTAACTTACGAGTATTCATACCAACACGCTTCGCTAATTCATCCAAGCTAGGCGGGGATTCTAACTCCTGCATTAAGATAGATTTCGCTATCTGCAAATTATCAATATCACGTTGACGCAATTTAGGCGCTATTTGCGATGGCTCATGTAAAAAGTGATCTAAGCATAACGCTGTAATTTCAGTTACTTTAGCGCATAAGTAGAGCTGATGTAATGATGGATGAGTAGGACAGGCAAATAGCTGCTGTGTCATTGCTAGTACACTTGCAGGAATTGAAAAATGTAATAATTGAGCTTTACTTGGATGATAGCAGCTTTCAGGTAACTTTAATTGATGTTGTTCCAACCATTCAGGTGAAATATCGATCATCGTATATTTCATCGGTTGGCAGGCGCGAAACAGGTTGCATAGCTGGTAATTTTTCTGGCTGCCAGAGAGTATCAATGAGGGTGAATTAACCTCGACATTATGTCCAGAGCTGCTACGACAACCCATTGCGCCTTGATGTATGGCCACTAACTTCAGGCCTGCCTGTTGTTCTTCATTAATCCCCAGATCATGTGGGATCACAAACTCACCGCGACTGATGCGCACAAAAGGCCCAACAGTATAATCTTCGCGGTTAGAATGCGCTTGATTAAGTTTATCTTCAGAACGTTGCTGCATGATTTTTTTCGAAACAAAGGCGATGTACTGACTATCTTGTCAAATAAATAAGAAAATAACAATCATTATCATTTGCAAATTGTGCAATGCCAATTATTTTAGATTGAATAATCTGGCGTAATGCTTTGGATTAAGACGTAAAAATAACAACAAGGTTATCAAGATCATCAAAATATGCGCTATCCAAACCAAAGCAAAACTTTGGCTTACCTCATGTAACCAAGCAGCAAATAGAGGCCCAAAGGCCGCGATAATAAACCCGCCAGCTTGCATCAAAGAGGTTAATGCCCCCGCACTCTCAGGGTGCGGAAGATGATCAAGAGAAGCAATAATACTCAATGCAAAACACCCACCTAACCCAATACCGATTAAACAAACCCACAAAAAAGCGAATAACTGAGGGAAAAACACTAACCCTGTAAACCCGATCATTTGGCTACATAATGTCACAATCAGCCAAAATCGACGGTCAATATTGTGAGAAGCAAGAATGGGAATTAACAAAGCAGAGAGGGCTTGAAACACGCTCAGTAAGGCAACCAGTGAACCACTATCAGCACTGCTCATACCTTGCTCAATAAAAAATGGCGCTAACCATGTGACTACCGTTCCATATCCTGCATTAACAAGGCCAAAACCAACCATGAGTAGCCAAGCCCTCGGCTTCGCTAAAAAGACAAAAACCGATCCTCGCCCATGGTTTTGATGCGTGGCTGATGAATCGATATTAACGACAACGGCGATTAGTGCAAATAAAGCGGGTAATGCCATCCATGCTAAAGCAATTTGCCAATGTCCTGAGGCTGTTGTACATGATTGTGCCATCTCGTTACAAGAAATATTGGCAAGCATCGGGGTCAACTGTGCCCCCATCGCCCCACCCGCCATTAACATCGCGGAGTATAGCCCCGTCATCGCGGCCATTTTTTGTGGGAAACGTAATTTAATTAGTCCCGGAAATACCGCTTGAATATACGCAGCTCCCACACCACAAATAAAAGCGGTGATTAAGAGCTGCTCTCCATTAGTCACAAATAGACGCGATAAAGAGCCGATAAGCAACAATAACATCGCAAGGCTAAGCCCAACTCGCTCACCTAGCCTTTGGTTCAAGGCAGGAACAATTAAAGCGCCAACCCCCATTAATAGCATCGGTAACAGCGTCAGTAATGAAATGCTTTGGTAAGTCATCCCCGTAGTTTGGATAATCCCCTCGATCAGTGGACCTGGCCCCGTGATAAAGGGCCGTAAATTGATCCCGACTAATACGATGGTCATAACCAAACCTAATGAAGCGGTTTTATGCCCAGCCATTAATGTTGTTGTTCCCGCCAGAAAGTATAAAGCGCGGATTGAGCCTCATTTTCGGGTTTTAATTGAATAAAAGTCAGCCCATGTTGTTGCTGTGGCTCGACTCTCAGTGATTGGGCGATAGCCTCTGTCGATAAACCAAATGGCTCTGCATCTTGATTTGAATACGCATAAACAATCCGCGAAATCCCCGCCATACGCATCGCAGCTAAACACATTGGGCATGGCTGACCACTCGCAAATACCACACAATCTTCTAACCGAGTGCGTTTTAAGGTTTCGCCTGCTTGACGTAGCGCCATTAGCTCTGCGTGAGCCGTTGGATCGTTCAGCTCAAGCATCTGATTAACACCTGTTGCAACCACTGCGCCATCACGCACAATCACGGCGCCAAATGGCCGGCCACCAGCTTTAACATTCTCTTTAGCCAGTGAAATAGCTTGTTGTAAAAATTGTTTATCTTGCATTATTTCGCTCCTGAACGTTCAAGGATTTCAACCAAGTTGCTATATCCTTTCTGCTTTGCCAACGTCAATGGAGAATTGCCTGACGCATCTGCTAAATTAACATCAGCACCACCTTTGATAAGTTGCGTCACAATCGTGGCATATTTTTCGCTGCCATCACCGAGTATGATAGCTTCTATTAATGCCGTCCAACCAAGTCTATTTACATGGTTAACATTAACACCGGCATCAATTAGGGTTTGCACAGTTTTCACGTGACCGCGTTCAGCAGCGGGGATCAATGCGGTTCCCCCATAGCGGTTAGTACTTGCTAGATCTGCACCATTTTCTAGTGTCATCTCTAGAATTTCTTGTAGCCCTCTGGCCCCCGCATACAGATAAGGTGAATCTTGGATTGCATCACGGGCATTGACGTTAGCCCCCTGCTCGATTAGAAAGCGAGCCACTTCGATTTGATTGGCATGTGTCGCTGCCATTAAAGGAGTACGTAAACGTAAATCACGCTGTTCAATATTTGCACCTTGCTTAAGGGCTTGAGTCACCCCAGAAAGATCCCCTTTTTCAGCAAGAGTCACCAACGACGATGAGTCTACTTGTGCAAATGATTTTGCCATTAATATCAGTGACATACTAAGAATACCTAACATATAAGCTAACCACTTGGTCGTTAAACACCATTTTTTCATTGTGCTCCTCCTTTGTCGTCTATTTAATCTACTGAAAATATATGCTATTTAAAAATTAAATATTTAAATGTCAGGTATCTATAAAATGAATACATTGCTGAATTTTATTCTACTTAAGACCTTTATTACTGTGGCAGAAACCGGTAATTTCACCGTCGCTTCACAACATTTAAACTCAACTCAATCCACGCTAAGCCAGCAAATCCAACGCTTAGAGGCTTTGGTTGGACAGCCTTTATTTATCCGTGGTCATCGTATGCTCACACTGACGGAAACCGGCGAAGTACTTTTCAGTTATGCAAAGAAGATCATCGCGCTCAACGATATGTTTTTTATGAAAATCACGGGAAATGCGGTGATCCAAACGCTGCGCTTAGGTTTTCCGGAAGATTTTGCTTCAGGGCAAGTAACCCCGACTCTCGCCGCTTTTATGCATGAACACCCCAATATTCGTTTAGAGGTCACAAGTGGTCTTAGTCGCCAGTTATATCAACACTACCAGCAAGGAGCGCTTGATTTGATTATCGTTAAGCAGCGCAAGGGGGAATTTAAGAGTGATTATCGCTGGCCGGAGCCGCTATGTTGGCTAACGAGCGCCAATAATGAGTATTTAAATGCCGATTCTTTGCCTTTGATTGTTTTCCCTGAAAATGGCTTGTATCGTAACGATATGTTCCGCTTACTGGATATTGAACAGCGCCCTTGGCATATAACTTACACCTGTTCAAGCCTTGCAGGTATTCAAAGTGCCATTGCTGATGGGCTTGGGATCAGCTTACTGCCGTTACGCGCTAAGTTACCACAACATCGGATCCTGACGGAGCAAGAAGGTTTCCCCGCCGCCGAAGAGATGGAAATAGCGATGCATGTCCACGATAGTTCCGACTCGATTAAGGTGTTAGCAGAACGGTTGGCAAGACAGCTTGAACAACTTTGATAAAGAACATGATATGCAGAAACTCTTTGATCACCTAATCACGCTAGAAAAAAAGCTACATCATTATTCAAATAGAGATAATTTAGAATTTCTTGAAAATATTCTGCACCCAGCGTTTTTAGAATTTTGCCGCTCTGGTGTGAGCGCCGATAAAACAGAGACACTTTTAGCCCTCACCCAAGCTAATAATTTATTGGAAATTCACTCCGAAAATTTCCAATGTGCACAGATAGATGCGAATACAGTGCTCATCACCTATTTAAGTTTTCAACTTGATAATGAGATACGTATTAAACAAACACTACGTTCATCGATTTGGAGCAAAAATCATCACAACCAATGGCAGCTCCGTTTCCACCAAGGAACACCAAGCTCGTTATAAATGCTTTTTTGCTGCATCGTAAACGTCATTACGATTACACTTTCCTATGACATATAAACAAATTTCGTTTATTTACTCTATGCAATTTCATGGCTACTATTTTATTTGTTTATTGAAAATAATATCTAATAAATTTAAATAGTTAATGGAATAAATAAAAGGAAATTAAAATGAAAAGACACCCTATTCGGCCTAACTACGACCC
>NZ_JAMPMC010000037.1:0-46280 GCF_028477945.1 Providencia sp. PROV261
TTTAGTTAATAGAGCGCCGACTCACAGCTCTTGTGTGAACGTGATAACGAGGGTAATTGTTCTGTGGTCGGCATGTTTGGTGCACCTAGACGGGATTCGAACCCATAACCGAGCAATTATGAGTTGCCTGCTCTACCGTTGAGCTACTGATGCATATACGAAAAAAGACCGCCTAAGCGATCTTCAAAATGAGCTGTTCGGAATAACCGAACATGTGAAATAGCGATATGGGAATTCCCATAACGGAACAATATCAACAAGTTATAAATAGAACATCAGATAAAGCCTGTTTCTTTTTTTAAATTAGATGGTTATAATAGAAACCTCTTATATTTTGTAGTACCACTCATCTTGCGATATACGCAACACTCATTCGCCACCATCCTAAAAAGTTGGTGGCTTTTTTTAACAAAAAACCCGCCATTGCTGACGGGTCTACACCGCAATCCAAGTTTACCTAGTATGGGACGCCACAATTGAGTGAAATACGGTGTATCTCCTATATAGGGATGGTACTTGCTTTTTCAAGTCTCTGCTTGTTCAGTTATTGTGCATAACTACACATGTAACTCTGACCAAACGTAACAGCAAGTTCTATTTGCTTATAAAGCAAAAAACCCCGCACAAATGGCGAGGTTTCATTCTATAAGTTAGGTGACAACGTATTCACTCTTATCACAATAACATTGAACTTGCGTAGCGCACTAATACTTTTTACCATCTATCACTTTTGCTTTGTTAATAACCTCAGGGTCCATTTCCAGAGTTACACCCAGCATAGCCAAGCAACCGTCAACAAAGCCTTCAGCAACTTGCATCATTTGCCGAATTCGCCCCTCGCTCATTTTCCATTTCTTGGCAATATTGCGTTTTGACACCCCATAAAGGTAATGCAAAACAATTAATTCTAGCTCTTCCTCTTTTCTAACCTGCCGTAGCTTCGCAATAACGCTATCAATAATTATCCCGTCATCATCACTGCATGACTCTTTTGATGGTTCTTTGTTTGCAATTAAGCCTTTAAAGCCTGCAGCAATATGGGAATAATCGATACTCGGATCATCGCTCGTCCACCCTGCCCATTTTTGTAAAACCAACTGAATATCTCTCATGCAAAAAATCTCCTGCGTTCCGCACAACGCACTAACCAAATACGCCAAGACCGAAAAGGCGGTCAAAGCACTGACGATGAAAATCTAATTGATAACCGTATTTTTGTTCCCACTTATGCGGATCCCTGTGCAATTCATCATGGTGACCACGGCATAAAGGGATGACATAAAAATCATGGGCTTTTGTACCCATTCCGCTCAATCCATACCCGACGATGTGATGTGCATCATCAGCAGGGTTGCCACACGCACAGCAAGGCAGCTTTTTAATAATTTGAAGCAGGTTTTTATTTTCCCATCGATACCGCTTAGGATTTTTTAAATACAGCGCTGGTGGATCCGCATCTACCTGCAGCGGTAATAACGCCTTAGTTTTCTCTATAGCTATTTCACTCGGCGTATAGATAGGACCATCATGTGACGGAGTAATGCCAATACCTAAAAGTCGCTTTAATATTTCATCAGGTAATAAATGCGAAATTTGATGCTGAACAGTCCATGTGAACAGGTCACCAAGTGATAACTGGGTATCTTTCGAATAACACAGACCCTCATTGACTGCCCACAACATGTTTTGATAGTAATTATCCTTCGCTATTGATGCCGTATTATAAAGCGTGGGATTTTCACGTAATTGATTGTCATGTGACCAACATGTACGAATATAATGATTACCGATCTTCGTTATTGTTAGCTCATGATGATGATAGTCATCATTATCGTCATGAATTTGGCAGTAATTAACGTTCTGTTTAAGACGGCCTTTTAATGCCTCAATTCCACCAGCTTTAGCAAATACATCTCTATTTCTAAAAAATGGGAGTAATCGCTTATCATCAAGTAAAGCTTGTCTGTGTGTGACCTTGCCTGATTTGTTCGATTCACTCGGAGCGGGCGTTATCTGCATTAAGCCTTTGAAGTCAGCTAATTGATTTACACCAGGCTTAAACATCACAATTCCCATATCAGGCACAATAGTAGCAGGGAGGATCCAGCCGTTTGTCATGCAACCTCCCCGTTGTAGTGATTTATTGTGATTTCAAAGCGTCCACCCTTTACGACTTCGCACCATCTCATATCAACATGTTTGACCTGATCATCATCTTTCCATACGTTTGCATGTGTTAAAGCATCGAATGGGGCTTTCAGGTAGTTATCAATGTCTCTTCTATGTCGTGTGGGCGGGTACATTTTCACAATAACTGAAACATCGCCCACAATAGCAGTTGGCTTCTTTCTTAGCTGCTCATATACGGCTGCTATTGCATTGGCGCGAAATCTGCGCCCCTTTTCACTAATGATCATAGTGCCGCGAACAGTTCGCCAACAGGCATTCACGCTAGGAGGGAAAGGTAATATGAAACTTAAAGATCCAGACATATTTGCCCACCTCCCATAACAGCTTCCAAATGAAGCCCTTTCGATGACTTGAATTTTAAATAATGCGCCTGACGATGCACTTTCACTTGCTCAATTTCAGAGAAAACATATCTACGCCCAAATCCAAACTCTTGGCTCTCACAAATGGGACAGTAATCAATAGATGAAGAGCCGCCAGAATTACTTTTTTTCCAATGAAAATTTCCGTGGAATGTTGAGCAAGCAGCGCACATAGGAGCGTCACAAGTATAGGCAGATGTAAAGCGGAGTAATGCCCCGCTATCATTCTTTTCACCGATGTAGCAAAGAACACTATCGCATAGTAGATCAGCTTCACCACCGCAGAACATGCATTTTTTACTCATACCCTCACCCCTGCTAGTAGTTGATCTAAGTGTTTTAAATGCATGCATCCCATGCCAGCGACATTGGCTTTTTTGACTACTTTTAGCTCACACGCAAAGTCTTCCCTATCTTTCTTATGATCATCAAGTGGTGCGATTGGCTCCTGCTGCTCATTGATGGTGTTTATTTCTTGGATTTCCACATCCGGCAACAATTGCACTGTTTCTTTTATTTGTCCTAAATTAACAACCGGCTCCACAACAAACCCCCTAACCTTTCTAAGTTGTGAAATAGCGTTATCGCATACCGTGTAATGACTAACTAAGTTGCCTTTTCCTTGTATTTTGTACTTTCCAACGAGCTTTATTGCTTTAGCTTCCAGTAGTCTGTCTATTGCTGTATGTGCTTCCCTTTTTGTTAAAGTAGTTAGCTTATGGACATGGCTAACAGTAAAAGTGTCTCTGTCACGTACAGATGTAATGACTTGCACACTACGTAAATAAATTGCTGCATGCATTTTTCTCACGCTACTGCCCCCATCTTTTAGCTAACCACTGTGCCTGTTCTATAAATGCCTTGCCGCGCTGTTCTAGTTCTTCTCTACTGATATAATCAAATGCTTTTCCATTCCATGTTTTATCGAAAACAACAATTGCCCCAGCAAAAAACGCACCAGTTGGTTTTTGTTTTTCATCTGCAGGGATAAACCACTTCGGAACGTCAAAACCGATACGCCCACGGATAAAACAAATGTGGTCTGCATTTTCTGGCCACCACACCTCACTTGTTGCCGCTTTCAATAAAAATACATAGCGACCACCCAGATCTCGCATTGCTGAAGCATGAGACATAATGTGACGAACACCTGTGATTGCCTGTTTTTCGTGATATGAGCTACGGGAGTACGGAGGATTACCAAAAGCAACCCCGCCAATTTCTTTTAGCTTTTCCGACCAGTCTTGAGTCAACGCATTATCTTCTGCAGTGTAGAAATGAGGACATTTGCTGTTTTCCCCATCGGTGAATAGATCTAAATTAAATGGGCCATATAAAGAATTAATACCCCAATAGATATCTTCTGGCGTTTTCCACTGGTCCCCAATTTCTTTCAGCTCATGAGCTGATTTTGCTTTGAGTTCATTAAGTTTTGCAACGTATTCGCTCATCAGATAGCACCCCGCTGCTGGTGGGGCATAGCAAACAACTTAATGCGCTCATAACGTTGTTGAATGCTGAAATATTCAATATATTTGTTTAAGTGGGGATGCTTGCGGCACATGACTAAATATTTGTAATTTTCGACCCAGTTCAATCTTAATTCGCGCAAGATCCACCATCGGCGCAATTGGTGCAACATAGCTACTAGACCGAATACGTTAGCACCGTAAATTTCTTTAGATTCACTGTGCATCATGCTGTTGCCTCCTGTGCTGCTTGTTCTGTTGCTTGCTTCCAGATACTGATCCACGTTTGACGGCCTTGGAATTCTTTCATCGTACGAATACCTGTTTTTCCAGCCAGTGCTGCGGCTATTTCCTCGATGCGACCCTGCGGTTTTGAACGCGAGCCAATGATCCGTGTAAATGCTTCGTCACGTGCGACTGTATCGATGCTGACTTTTTGCTCACCTGCCAAGCGTAGGGTTAGATCATCCCATTGGCTGCGCAGTGTTCTTGGGCATTGAACATTCTTTTTCCAAAAGTCATCGAGAGTTACACGCTTGTAGAATTGACAGATTTCTTTGTGTGAATGACCGTCGATTTCACGCATCAAGCGAACATCGTTAGCCCAGTCTGTAAAATTTGGTGCCTTCGGAGCCTTCAAGCCAAGCTCTTGAAATACTTCACGCTTGCGGTTGAATAGCCACTCTGCGCATTTGAGATCATCAGCAGTGCCCCATTTTTGAAGATTTGAGCTGTAAATCACCGCCTCTGGACAACGTTTTAAAAAATCACTTTTAGACTTGTCGCTTAATTCGCCAGAATTCTGCGACGAAGAGTTAGTTACTGATGGATCTTGTTTTGAAGTTACTGACGGATCGCCCCCAGATTCTGGCGGGTCAAAACGGTTATTTTTGATTGATTCTGACGGGGCAGAATTTGACGCAACAGGATTTGACGTGTCAGGTTTTGAGGCGTCAGAATCTGCTGGCTGAGGAAATGCAGCCCTTGCAGCTAAGAATAATTTTTCAACATTCAGTTGATAGATGTTGCTAGCATTACGATTTCCCTTGCGCCGCTTTTCTCTTGATAACCAGCCATTCTTTTCAAGCTCTTTAATTGCCGTTCTTACTGTGCTTTCGCCAGCGCCAATTTGACGCGCAATTGTTGGCACTGAAGGCCAACAAACACCCTCATCATTTGAAAAGTCGGCAAGACGAGCCATGATAGCAACAGAGGTTATTTTTAAACCTGCGTGAGCACAGCCATCCCACACATAACTTGATAGTTTTACACTCATGCGCTACCTACTCGACTCTTGTATATTCAAGTTTAAATTTGTACAAAGGGGCGAAGCACTCATGTTCGTAATCGTCACGCAAGAATATGACCCACTGTTTGACTCGGTCATAACGTATGACACGAACACGAACACCGCGCTTATCCAGATAAATGCGATTGAGATTATTTGCATCTTCATTGCTCATTGACCTCGCTCCCGCTTTGATAGTAGAAATCAGCCCAGCTATCCCTTAATGCTTTGCTATCTACCAACTGCTGCTTTATTTGGTAGTTTCCAAATAAATCAACTGAAGTTATGATCTCTACATATTGAAACGCACCATGCTTACCGGTTGGTAAACAACGAAATTGCTTTTTGTGGCTTAAGTGCGCTAAACTACTCATGCTAATTACTCCACACAAAAAGTTGTTAGCACTCGACGCTCGGGACCGCATATCCTGAGCGTCACCCTTTCTAGCTATGCTCATCATTGTTTAATCCCATAAACACTTTCTAAAGAACCAACAAAACCAAGCGCATAAGCAAAGACTTTTTCCATTTTTCGATAGATAGCCTTAGTTTCATCCGGTGTTAGAACGCCATCAGCAATACTGTCTTTGATTAAGACGCTTAACGCCCCTTGCATTGCACCCAAACGCATTTGAATATCAAACAATTCAACCGTATCTAAACTCTCAGCTTCAATTTTTACCGCTGGTGTAATTCCATGACGATCCATGTGATACTCCACCAGCAGCTTAGTGCCTGATAATTCTTCAATCACTTCAAGTTCATCATTTTCAAAAAAACGACAGCCGTTTTTCTCGTACAACTTATTGTTGAAAGTTGTTTCAGAAATACCCAATGCGCCCGACATTGCGGAACGCCCACCGGGGTATGCTCTGCACATCTCTTTCACAACTTCTTTTAGTGTTTGTTTGCACATATCTACAATTCCGTTGTTTTGTTTGTAGTTAACTCGGTTAGTTGGTTTTGGTATCGTTCGGTAACCCATCTGATTTATTTGGATATAGGTCAGGCCTTAGCTCATGAGGAGACACCTCCCAATTAGCTAACCTGCAAAGCTGAATAACTCGCTCTGCCGGAACCTTGTTTTTCTTTATCCAGTTAAATACTGACTGTGGGGAGCCGAACCCAAACATTCTGGAAACAACTGAAGGCGCACCAACAGCCCGAATAGCTTTTTCAGTAATATTTTCTTGATGCATAGCTTCTTTCTCCGATAAGTAGTAAAACAATACTACTTAAAGTAGAGAACAAAAACAACTTAAAATAGAAATGACAGTAACTAGATTGGGCGATAAACTTCTACTTATGGTAGAAAAAGCGAAGTACTATAAATTTGCCGAAAGGCTTACTGAGCGAATGTCTGACGCTAATGTCGATGTTAAGCAATTATCAGAACAATTGGGCGTGTCATATGAAATGGCGCGCAGATATACCCTTGGTTCTGCTAAACCTAGAGATGATAAAATGGAATTATTGGCTCGGGCAGTAAACTCAACCGCTGTTTATTTGGATTATGGTGTTGATATAACTGGCAGCTTACCAAGAGCGGAAGATAAGACATCAGATACCGTTACAGTTAGGCAAGTTGAAGTTTTTGCCTCTGCTGGGCATGGTTATATCAACAACCCATTTCCCGAGGTAATACGGTCAATTGAAATTCCCACTGATAAAATATACGAACTATTTGGACGAACCACTCTAGATGGAGTGGTGATTATAAATGTTGATGGGGACAGTATGATCCCCACCTTAAACCCCAAAGATCTTCTATTCGTTGACACAAATGTAAGTCACTTTACTGGGGATGGTATATACGTTTTCAACTTTGAAGATTCAACATTTATTAAGCGTTTACAAAGAGTTAAAGGAAGAAAACTAGCAGTTATCTCTGATAATGATTTTTATCCCCCATTCTATCTTGAAGAACATGAAATGTATGAAGTGTATTTTCATGGTAAATTATTAAGAAGCCTCCCTATGAGCTTGAAAGTTTTCGCTTAAAACTAAGAACTGGCAATAGCCAGTTTTTTTTCGCTAATTTTTTCTACTTTTAGTTGTTGACATTATCTACTTTTAGTTGCATTCTTATTTCACGCAAGAAATAGGAGAGACTCATGCAAACCAATTCAAATGAACCAATCGTTACTTTTAGTGTGCCAATGTCGCAGGATGATGTGCGCGAGTGGATACTAGAAAAAGCCAAGCAGATTAACAACCTGCAAAAACTGCGCGAAGAACGTGACAACCTGCAATCTAAACTCGAAAAGCTCGACGAAGAAATTGCAGAGTGCATGGATATGTGTGCGGTTACTGTTAGTGCTTAACTGAATAATGTGTGGGGTATTAAGTATGTGTGGAGTAACTAGCGAGCCGAGAACAATCAGGATCTACGCAATTGTTTTCCATAAGAATGCATTTACGCTATCAACCGACGATCATGATGATTTCTGGCTTGAGCTTCACCCGATGGTCGGTTGGGTTAAATTTAATAAATTGCGTAACGATAGTGAATTTACTAAGAATGGAGCGCTGTTTGTAGCCAGTGAATTGCGTTCGGCATCTGATTCAACCCCTTGCCCAGTAGTTCAAGCACGAGGTGTTTTGTGGCGTCAGCGGGAAGCTCTTTTAAGCGCTGCAAATACCCTTTCCTTTCTTCTGGGTCAGAAACATTCTGATTAATGAAATCACGTAGGGTTGATAGAGTGTCATTGTGTAATTTTATAGTAACAACTTTTAGAGAGGCTGAAATACTACCTTCTTCTGTAATTAAGTTAATGCCTTCATTGGTAATGCGGATTAACTCAATTGCTGGATATGGACCACTGCCAACAAATTCGACGCCACCTACGATTAGACCTTCCTCTTCTAGGTAGGCAATATTGGCGCAAAGTTTGTCTTCATCCATATCACGTAGATGCTGAGGAATGTTATTTTCATCAATTTCTCTTGGGTAATCATTGGCAGCAAGAAGAAGTAGTTCTAATTGTAAATCTCTATCAAATTTTGACATTTTAAATTCTCTTGGTTGTGTAGGGCTTCCAAGAATACCACAGCCGCCTGATGTGGCTAAATAATCAGGCAACCTTTTAACTGTGTGGAGTAATAGAGAGGGATGAAATGCTTATTTTAACTCGAAGGGTCAGTGAGGTTCTTAATATTGGTGATGATATTACCGTTACTGTTTTAGGTGTTAAAGGTAATCAGGTGCGTATGGGGATCAATGCTCCAAAAGAAGTTGAAGTTCATCGAGAAGAAATTTATTTAAGAATACAAGCAGAGAAAAAGAACGAAATTACTAACTAATTGCCATTGCTCGCTTTGGCGGTGACAGGCCGCCACTTTTTTACTCAATACATAAGGCCACTGGCGTATAGTCAGTTCACACTAGGTAAGTTAATTAATTATTGTCAGTGGTCTTATATATTGTGTGGAGTTAATTATGTTGAGGAACAATGAATGAAACGATTCCCTATTACTAACTGTGTTATTTTCAAAGCGGAATTACCTAGCGCCGAAGTTTTAGAAAATCATTTAAAAGAATTGCCTTTTGTTGATATTTTAGAATCTCACTCTACAAGCTATGGTTTTATTCCAAATAAAATTACTGGTGAATTAGTTACCCCAATTGAAGGTGGTTATATTATTACTTTTCGTATTGATGAAAAGATACTTCCTAAAGCGGCTATCGCCTTTGAGGTTAATAGACGCATTGAAAAATTGAAAGAACAAGGTATCGATGACTTTCTTGAAGCGGAGCTAAAGCATGTTGCAATAGAAGAAATGCTAAAGGTTGCTTTAACTAAAACAAAAATCATCACTGCTCTGTACCATGTTAAAAAGGGTTTCCTGTTTGTGTCCACAACGCGAAAGCCAGACCACCAAGCACTATTAGGTAGTTTAGTGAAAGCTTGCGGTACTGTAAAAACTGAAACTTTTCACATTGATGATGCAAAGAATGGGATTACAACACGGTTATCTAACCACATTGATAATCAACCACCAGCAGAGTGCTTTGGTCATGATCTTTATCCCGGCAATTTCCTTTTGCTACAACGTAAGCTTGATAAGAAGCTAGAAACTCTAAAGTATGATGCGGAACTTAATTTAATCCGTGAGCAAGTTAAAGACTCTATTGATAATCATTTTACAGTTTGCTTAATTGAATTGAGTACCTTTGATATAAGCTTTAAGCTTACGGATGATTTTGACTTTAAAAATATCAAGCCTCTAATTGAAATCGACTGTGATGGGGATAGAGTTTTTCGCTATAGACACACTAATGCTGTATTTATGTTTCATATGGTTAATACCATTGAGATGTTAATTGAATTATTAAAATACAAAGAAAAAACAGAATAACTATTTAGCCAACACCAAGGAATTTAATTTTCTTTATTAAGAGACGGAATATTATTATCTAAATTTTGTGTGGAGTATTAATTATGTCTATTAAACCTGAATTAGTAGAACGCGATGAACTTGGCTACTGGGCTCACTCTCAAATTCCTGTAAGTGAAGACGGTGAATATTTAAAACAATGGTTTGATAACAATTGCCTTAAAATCTGTAATGTCTATATGGATGGTGATATTGATGAAAACCACCCAACCTTCAAACTCTATTTTGAAGATGGCCAGTGTGATATTTCAGGATGGGTGCCTAGCAAACCTCACGGTGATGGTTGGTTTATCGGTGGTATTTATGAATCAGAAGATGGTCCTGTTTGTTCATGGCTAAGACCTGATGTGGCAAAACTAAAGGCAAAATTCCTCAGAGCACATAAAGAAGCTGAAAAATCTGCATTTGAATATTTCTGCGCCTGTGATGTTGGTGATGAACGTATTCAAGCTAGTGAGGTTTATGAACGCATTAGAACTGCTACACGCATAGGCGGCTGATATGAAAGAGCGCGGAATTATTTTTAACTCAGAAATTTCAGTTAGTAAACTTGACTGTAATTTTGAAAGCAATCCTTGGGTGTGGGTTATTGAATTTAAGCGAGTGTGATTATGAATAATATCAAACACCCGGTTATTCGCTACCATGGTGGCAAGTTTCGACTTGCTCCTTGGGTGATTAGTCACTTTCCAGATCATCGTTGTTATGTTGAGCCGTTCGGCGGTGCTGCATCGGTTCTTTTGCGCAAACCTCGCTCGGAAGCTGAAGTTTATAACGATTTAGATGATGAAATAGTAAATTTGTTTCGCGTTCTACGTGATAAAGACCAGGCAGAGAAACTTATCGATGCTTGCTTATTAACGCCCTATTCACGCACTGAGTTTAATTGTGCTTATGATGTTTCAGATTGCCCTATTGAACGAGCACGAAAAACAATTGTGCGTGCCACTATGGGTTTTGGTAGTGCCGGTGCAACAAAAGGCAAAACAGGTTTTAGATTAGACACTAAACGTAATTCAGCGACAGCACAAAAAATATGGACACGGGCACCAGAAAACCTACTCGCTGTAGTGGATAGATTACAAGGCGTATTAATTGAAAACCGTGACGCTGTTCAGTGCATGAAAGACCATGATACCACCAGCACATTGCATTTTATCGATCCACCTTATCTACATGAAACAAGGAGTATGAGAAGCGAAACATACCGGCACGAAATGGATGAATGGGGCCACCAGCAATTAATCACTGTCACTGGCCAGCTTTCAGGAAAAGTTATTATTTGCGGTTATGACAACGATCTATATAACAGCCAACTCTCGAGCTGGCGAAAAGAAATCAAGACGACAGCAGCAAACGGCCATGCTGGATCAGTAAAGCGTACCGAATGCCTGTGGCTAAACTTTTAAGGTGAAATTTAATGAAATATAAACACTTAATGGTAGATTTAGAAACTATGAGCAATAAAGGCAATGCCGCTATTGTTTCTATTGGTGCAGTAGCTTTTGAGCCCTCGACGGGTGAATTAGGTCCCGAATTCTATTTGACTGTTGATCTGGTTAGTTGCGAAAAGCTCGGCCTACATATTGATGCTGATACAGTGCTGTGGTGGATGAAACAAAGCAGTGAAGCAAGAGCGGCTATCGTTGATGAAGATTCTAGAACTATTCAATCTGCACTACTCGCCCTATCCGCTTTCGCTGAAGAACATTTATCTGACAATGTATGTGTATGGGGAAATGGTAGTGATTTTGACAATGCTGTCCTAGCTAGTGCTTATGCTGCATGTGATTTTAATCCGTTCTGGAAATTCTGGAATAATCGAGATGTTCGCACGATTGTAGAGCTTGGTCGTAGTGCTGGCATTGACCCTAAGCGAACACTCGAATTTGAAGGTGAACAACATAATGCTTTAGCTGATGCAATCCATCAAGCTAAGTATGTGTCTATTATCCACCAGCATTTAATTAAACCAGTTAACAACGATATTTAAATCTGTATGCGGCAGGTGTGGAGATAATTATGTCTAGTGGAAAACTTATGAAAGCTAGCGCATGGGCTAAAAGAGAGTTTGAAAAAGGCTCAATACCAGATAATAGAACCATAAAGCGCTGGGTGGAAATTGGCGAAGTTAGAGGCAGGATCGTTGATTGCTCTGTATGGGTTTATGCTTCCGAGCGCTGGGGAGTTGAGTCTGATATTTCATCATGTGTGAGTGATTTAATAAGGGCTTCTTGATGGCAGGTCGACCACGAAAAAGAGAGTTCAGGCATTTGCCTGACTTTCTCTACTATGACAAAGCGGAAAAGCAGTATCGCTTTACGCTGGTAAATGGCGTTCGCAAAAGCATTGGCGCAGATAAAGCAAAAGCGATCGCGATTGCAAAAGAATATAACAACATCATGAGACCGGAAAAGACGGTTTCTGTTAATGCTTTAATTGTAGATTCCGGCGGTAAAAATGGCGAGTCTCTTCCGTTTTCTGAGCATCTAGATAAATTATTTGGCAGGATGGTTAATGATGAACAGCCGGCGGAAAGCACTCTTAGCGATTGGAATAACGATCTGGAAAGGGTTAAGACTTATTTCAATGATATCTCACCTATCGAGGTTACGCTTGAGCACGTAAACGGATTTATAAACGAATTTCACGCCGAAGCTTCAGCTAATGTGCAAAATAGAAAAGTTGGCTTTCTAAAGAAAATATTCAGTTATGCGATGGATGAGTCACTTATGCTAGACAATCCAGCAGAGCGTAAAAAAATGAAGCGCGTTGACGGCAAAAAGCGACGTCGTTTATCTTACAGTGATTTTATTAAGATCCGCGCATCAGCGGAGCCCTGGTTGCGAACAGCTATGGATCTAGCGCTACAAACAACACAAGCACGACTTGAGGTTTCTCGTATCAAATACAACATCAAAACCCCCAAAAACAACACCTGCGGTTGCGTTTGGTTTGATGAAGAAAAAGACGGCATTTACGGCATGATCTATATTCATAGACAAAAAGTACAGCACAAAGAGGCCTCTCATGTCGCGATACCGATTGGGAAAAAATTAAAAGAAATAATTGATAATAGTCGTGACAATGTGGCTAGCCCTTACATAGTGCATAGGCTGCCAATTAGATTACCGAACAAAATTAGCAAAGAAGTTAACCACCCTACCCAGGTGGCCCCTGATTATCTCAGTCGTGCTTTTTCGGCGCTTAGAGATCGTGTTGGTGTTGCTGCTAATTTACCATTAGACGAGCGACCAACGTTTCATGAAATACGAGCGCTGGCAGCATTCATGTTTAAAGAGCAAGGTTACGATCCGCAAGCAAGGATGGCTCATAGTGATGCTGAATCAACAAAAATTTATACTGAAAATCACGTTGAATGGGTACAAGTTCCGCACTTTGAAATAGCTTAAAAATGGGCGGTAAAAGTCAACTTAACTCATTGATTCGTATAGTGTGGTTTTTGCATATTATGCACTGTTTGCATAACCAGTATAATTAATTATTTTCCTTTTAAATCAAAAACATCAACATATTACAATCGGTGTCATGGGGTGTCGGGGGTCGGAGGTTCAAATCCTCTCATGCCGACCAGAATTCCCTAAGAAAACCAACCTGTTATGGTTGGTTTTTTTGTATCTAAAATTTAAGCGGGGTAAAAGTTTGCTTTTAAAGTCTTCAAAGTCTGGCTGTATCTTTTCCCGCCAATAGAAATAGAGACGCAACTAAAAATATTCTTTTCATCATCAATACTTTTTAATTATCAATGAGTGAATATGAGTAAATAGTTGCAACAATAAAATGCAAAAAACCCTACCAGCTGGTAGGGTTGCAAATTGAGGCTACACCTTATGTGTAGCCTAATAACCTAACTCTATATCAATTACTTAATTTTTATCTTTATTTTCTATTGCTATCAGTTGCGGTTTCTCTTCTTCCGGCAATTCATACTCAATGGCCACCGTTAAAAGCCCTCTTGATAGATCCGCTTTTTCTATCCTTACATTTTTACCTAGGTCAAACTGCAACGTAAACTGACCGTAGGATATTCCACGGTGAAGCCACTTTTCGTTATCTTCCTGAGATTTTTCTTCTCGTTTCCCTTCTACCAATAATCGACCACCTTTTAATGAAACAGTTAAATCGCTTTCTTGGTATCCAGGAACACTAACCGTAAGCTCATAATGGCTATCATCAATCTGTTTCAGATCATAGGTCTGAACCGGTGATGCAATAGGCCTGCTTCCGGTGAGTTGGCTGAATAAACGGTCTATCTGATCAAACCGATTAGATAGTAAGCTATCAGAAATTGTTGGAAATAATGAAAAAGGTTTAATGTTAGCCATAATTCCTCCTTCAGTATTAATGAGATTAAGTGGATGTACCTATCACCCATAAATATACATAGGGACGACTCATCACTTTTCAACCCTGCCAGCTCAAATTTTATAGAAAAATTTATTTGTTATTATTATCAGTCGTTTAATCGTAGTCTCTTAACGTGAAGATACAGTACCTCCGCATACTGCTCTTGACCAGACTGGCTTAATGAATAACCGATTTTGAAAACAGTTGGATAATAATAATGCCCAATGCAATGAACCCTAGTCCAATTAATGCTGGAAGATCGAGTTTCTGTTTGTAAACAAAGAACGATAATACCGAAACAAGGAATATCCCAACTCCTGCCCATATCGCATATGCGATGCCAATATTCATACTTTTTACGACCTGCGATAAGCCATAAAAAGAGACGGCATAACCTACGATAACAATAATACTCGGCACCAAGCGGGTAAATCCATCAGACGCTTTCATCATGGTTGTCGCTGCTGTTTCAGCTAATATAGACACCATTAAGATTGCGTATACTTTCAGCATAAAGACCTCTTTGACTCATTTTGGAAGCTCATCGCTCCCTTGTTAAACAAAATAGATTATTGATTCATCATAATGCTATGACGTGCGCCGCCATGGTATGCGCTTGTACCACGGTATAGGCGCTGGATGGACGATAGCGCGTAATGCTCGTGCATAATCCATCATCAATCCTGGAGTCCAGGCCATCATCCGTGCGCGACGCCGTATCTGAGCGGCTATCCATAATTCAGGCATACAAAGTACACTTAATACTCCCAAAAAACTGCTTCTTTTCTGGATAGATAAAACCCCATCCAATGCAGCCTCTAACGCATACGCAACGCTGCTAGAGCAATTTTGATATGTCAGATTATAAACTGGGTGCTGCCGATATTTTTCCCAAAAAGTTATCAATGATGCTGGGTTATAAACCTCGAAAGTGATCCTCCTATCTGAATCACACCATTCTGAAGCTTCTGTTTGATAATCAGGTAAAAAACGCCCCGGCACATTATTAGCAGCCGTTGCCTTCAATATTCTAAAAAACTCTGAAGGAGAACGGTCAATATCTTCCGCTGGATATAAACTAATATAGATATAGGGATAAAGTTCTAATGCGGCATGCCCTGTTGAAATAACGCCATCGGCATCAACTGCGGCAATATAGCGATTAATAATTGGGCGTGGCACAGGACGCTGATTAGCAGAGCCTTCCGGTGTCCATATATGGACCGTTAAAACTGAGTTAGGATCTATTTTTTGCTTCAAAGTATCTGCCGTTGAAGCCGTCGTATTCGTTGCGGTAGCGCCTGTCTTTTTAAATGACATAGGCCTCGGACGCATAAGCTCAAATATTGCTGTTCCCCGCCGAATATAACGTGCGCGCAATGCAATTCGCAAACAACCTAAACCACTTCCTATCATTAAAAATCCGAGAAAAAAGGAGATAGTGGCTTGATGATGCGTAAACAGAAAGAATGCAAAAAATATTTCAATTCCTCCCCATATCATGACCAATTGCCATCCGGGGAAACGAACAACCCATGCAGACACGACCACAAATAAACCAGTAAAAAAGTAAGCAAAGCCAAACATTGCTGATAGCAGTACATTACTAAATTTTTGATTGATTAATATAACCAGTGCGCAAAACAGAAATAGACAACCTTTAAAAAAGAGTATTGCTTTTTGGGTACCAACCCCACTCGAAGCGACACTTAATGTCACCAAACTTTCTAGTAATAATAACAAACCAAAGAGATGTATCGGGAAGAAAGCATTCCCATCAAGGCCATCAATAAAAATAAAAATACCCATCAAACACCAAAGGCTCCCTATACCCCAAAGGTAATGAGCTTTTCCTCTGATGAACTCCGCACCAAAGAGTAATAATGCAATTTGTAGCATCACCTATCCCTTGTTATGACCTCAATTTCAAGAAACTTCACTTGAAATAAACCAATTACCAACAACCATCATGGGATCGCTGCTACCAAAAAATACACTGCCACGATCTTCTATCGTCCACCAGTGGCCATCGCTATCCGCGAAACGAAATAGTATTGTGGGAAGAACAGCATGATGCTGCTGTGAATACCAATGCTGATTAAGTTTTTCCTGATCCTCAGGATGAATGGCCTCGATAAGCTGCTTAATATTGGAACATGCAGTAATATCTGTATCAGGAATACCGTTATTTGAGTTTCCCCATTCAATCGTTCCATCGCTTAAATTCAATTGATAAACAAGATGCTGTCGAGTATAGATGCCTTGATTTTCATCGATCCGTTGAGTGCTACGCGTCACAACGCGCAAAAATACCATTAATAGCGATATTACTGTCAAATAACCTTGAATAAGCCAAAGAGACTCATGACGAAACAAGCCGTGAAGATAAAAAGGCCCTTGTCGATTACTGGTATAATAGATAGTGATAGTGGCAAGTACTAATAATGCTAATGACCCCCCACGGTTCCCCCAGAGCAAGGATAAAATAACGGCAAATAAAACAGGAATACACAGCAAAGATAGCCGAATAAGATTACGTTGATGGTGGAAATAGGCGTTATACAGTTGTATTGCACTATCATTAAATATCAAGATAGTACTCATAATCAGTAAGCCAAGAACGACGACGCCCCAAATTAAATGCATCCGCAAATTAGTTATCGTTTTAAATCGGGTATTTATTAACCCCATAATCACTGTTGTAGCAAATATATTCCCTGTAATATCAGCAATAAATCCATCCCAAAAGATATTTTTAATCGAAGTATGATCCAACCAATACATGCTGACCGAAAACAATACCGCATCTAACAAACTGACAATGATGATGGTAAATAGCCATAGTAAGATAATATGCAAATCATCATCTTGATGGGCATATTTGCGTACAATCCAAGCAATAACAATGCAGGAAAGTACCCCTAAAATAGAGTAAAGAACTGAAATTAGAATAGCTTCACTATCAAAGCCATCTAAAAAAAGATTTAACACAATGAAGCCAAATAACAATATTGGCCATTGGCGTTTATGCATACATAGAAATGCCGTCGTTGCTACTCCGGCAGGAAACCAGACAACGGAAATTTCAGCGTTAGGTGGCGTGAGAATTTCTGAAATCTCACCTGTCACATAATAAAGCAACAGCCAGCCTATTATGGCAACGAATGGCATTTTCTGTGATAACAGAGATGTTTTCATATATTATCTCAGGCTCAGTAAAAGTTATCTCTGGTGTTTCTCAATAAAAAAAGAACAAATCCCCTTTTCGCTGGCAAAAAATAGCAAAATTAGAGCCTCAGGTATAGTAATTACACTGATTTATTATGTTCGATAGTATCTTAATCATACCTCACTTAATAACGAAATATCGCAAAAACTGCGCCGCGACAACGCACCTATCGTGCAAAGGTTTCCATCATAGTGAAATTTACTTAGAACAAATATACAACTATTTGATATAGTGAATATTATTTTTCTATTCTGTTGAAGGTTTAGTCGATGTTACGTTACCCTGCTCATATTACACATATTCTCCGTCATGCATTTCGTTCACGGCCTCGCTTTATTATCTCTTTGCTTGTTGCATTGACTACCTTTTTCGCTCTGTTGCCATATCAAGGCACTATGATGTGTTTGATCCTAAGTTGGAACGCCTTTGCTTGGATCTATTTACTTTTTCTCTTTGCTCGAATTATTAATCATAAAGTCAAAGATATACGCAAAATAACCAGAGTTGAGGATGAAAGTGCGCGTATGGTTATATTTTTTCTCGTCGCGGGCTGTTGTGTCAGTTTATTGGTGTTATTTTTTGCGTTAGGGGGCCATGGCGATTTTTCGCAAGATGATAAATTTGTTTCTTATGCACTAACGGCTTCAACACTGATTTCTTCGTGGTTACTGCTTCCTACCGGCTTTACCATGCACTATGCACATTTGTATTACAGTAATTCAGATAAACAACAGCCATGGTTGCGGTTTCCTGATAAATTGCTTGAGCCGAGTTATTCCGATTTTATGTATTTCTCTTTTACTATTGCCGTCGCGTCACAAACAGCGGATGTTGAAGTTGCCTCAACTCCTATGCGTCGTGCGGTATTGCTACAGTCCGTTATTTCTTTTATTTTTAACATGGCAATCTTAGGGTTATGTATCAATATCTCGGCAAGTTTTTTCTAACGTTAATGAGGCTTATTTTCACGCCGTCTGAATCAGTTACACGCTAATAGCACAAAGACAGCGGCATGATAATTATTAAAAAGGAACAATGATTGGATTATTTTCGACTCGCCACACCACAAGATATCGAAGCACTGAAACACATTGATAGCGTAGCGACCGCTGAACGAGCCCAAAATATTCAGCAATGGATTAATGAGAAGAATTGCTATCTCATCGAACGCCAGAGCCAAATTATTGCCTATGGCGTTTTACATTACCGCTTTTTTGGATGTGGATTTATTGAAATGTTGATGGTTGATAGCGAATTTCGGCGACAAGGCATAGGCTCACAGTTAATAGAACAGCTTAAATTAACTTGTGTGACTCCAAAGCTATTCACCTCAACCAATCAATCAAATGTTTCCATGCAAAGATTACTCGCGAATGCTCAGTTTATTCCGAGTGGAATAATAGAGAACCTTGACGAAGGCGATCCTGAATTGATCTATTTTTGCCGATGAACACCTTCTACCACTGAGCAAACATAATGTTTAATTTAAAACCTTATAACAAAGAAGCGTGCATCACTACATTTGTCAATTTTTCATTAAATTGCTGATAGGTTTGCGGATTTATCTTCGTTGGATAACTTAAAATTTCCAATTGATGTGGTGCATATTCAGGATGATAGCTTGGATGGGCATGTTGATATTCATTTTGCTTAAAGCCGCAATGGTGGTAAAAACGCAGCCTTTTCTCACTAATTTCATCGATAACAGGGTCGATTTCCAGAATAACCCGACTCACTTGTTCACAGAAGCTGCTTAGCACTTTTTGACCGTATCCCTTTCCCCGTAAATTAGGCGATATAGCAAGGTGTTCAATATAAAAATAATCACCAATTTTCCAACTTCCTACAAAACCAATAAAAACACCTTCATCAGAAAAAGAGTACAAATAATAATCTTTATGTTTAAGTATACTTTGTCGTCCTTGATAACTTCTTTTTTCATAAGCTGGGAATGACAAATCGTAGAGGCCATTGACCTTTTCTATTTCTATCGAATCTTTCTCTGTTAATCTCGTGACGGTCAGCATTAAACTAAAATCCATTATTTTACAAACAAACCCTGTTAGCATACCTATTATCTATTACTCGGCAACTGATTTTCACTTTCTCTTGGGGTAAGAAGCTAATATAATCATTTGTTTTTCATAGATAAAAATAGATAATTACCTCTTCAGGATAACAATCCTTTGGTCTTTTAAAAAATATTATCATTCTGATATTGACTTTATCCCTCTCTCAATCTAAAAATACTGTATATGAATACAGTGTTAGGTAGAGGCGATTATGTTACGCATTGAGATTTTATTTGATAAAAATGCACCACAAAAACCTAGTGATATTATCTTGCAAGCACTTGAAACTGAAATTACTCGTAAACTTAGCCCACAATATCCAGACATGATAACGCGGGTTTCTTTTAGCTCTAGCCAGCGAATTAATATTTCAGGCACCAAACTTGCGCAAGATAAGGCTCGTATTGAAGAGATATTAGAGGAAATTTGGCTGGACGATGGCTGGATCCCTGAACAAAATTCAATGGATTAGGCATGTGGTCAATTAAAGGAATGTCTGGCTAAATTAGCTCAGCATTCCTTTGCCACTATCTAAAATAATACGTTTTAAAAAGTGTATTTTATTCCAGCTAAACCAACCCATCCTAAACGCTGCTCAGTAAGCGTGCTTTTCGCAGCATCTCCAACTAGGTAATAAGCACCAACGCCAGTATAAAGCGCGGTGTCTTCATTTAGGTTATAATTTAATATGGCACCACCGTGAATATCTTTAAAGCCACTTCCCGCGTCATATTCATTAAAGCGTGAGCGACTTGCCTGCTGTTTTGATACGCCAAAATAAGCTTGATTATAAGCTTTATTTCCCCAGACCGTCGCTAACGTATATTCAATATCCCACTTGCTATTTATTTGGTAATTACCAATACCACCGATTTCAACGTTCACTGTTCTACCAATATTTCGCCCCCCATAGTGGCGATCTTTGGTTGCCATGTCTGCTGAAACATAAAGCTGGTAGTTATTGATTGAGTAGTTGACTGTGGCTCCTACGGTCATTGAACCATCTAAATCGCCCATCCCTTTGAGATCTTCATTTTTATTGCCCAAAATCCCTATTTTTTCATCTCGTCCGGCATCATAGCCAATTCGGCTAGAAAACGTGAAGTTATCTGTTAAACCAATTGCCCATTCCGCCCCTTCTAATCCAATACTAAATACACCATAATCATCGGATATATAGCCATAGTTAATATCAACTGTCGGTGAAAATAGGTATTTATTGGATCCCTCATAAGCGGGCATTACTGAGCCACCAGCTCCTAATATCAGCATAGTTTCCCCTGCCATGACAGCACTATAGGGTAATAATGCCGCAACCAAGGTTACCGCTGAACACAATTGTTTCATTAGAAGTTTCCTATCTTATTTATTAATAAATTTTCTGCCTAATAAACGTTTTGATTTCCTTCATCGGATTAGTACCATTCTTTACTTCTTTAGTGATTTTCTCATTTGCAATGCAACTTTTTATTTTTGTACAAGCATGAATTTCGTTTATTGAAACCGCTGGAAATAACCTTTCCTTCGGCAAATTAAAATTTTTCCCTATTAAAATCATTGAGATAAAAATAACCGTAACGAAAGCTGTGCTCTCAATAAGTTGTAATTTCATTTTAGTTATTCCTATAACTGCAAAGACGTTAAAATAATAATCTTATTGCTCATTCATACCTTAAAAATGGGTTAAACAAACCTTAAGGCTTTATTAAATCTCACGTTGAATTGACCTTGATTATATTGTCGGAAAAATGTTGCCTGCTTATACTGCTCGCCAGAGAGGTGATAAAATGAATATTCTATTAGTCGAAGATGATCTCCAATTAGGCAAAGCACTCTGCCGTGGCTTAGAACTTGCAGGTTTTAATCCACTTTGGGTACGGTTACTTTCGGATGCTAAACAACAACTCAATTCCCGTAATTTTGATCTCATGCTCCTAGACTTAGGATTGCCTGATGGTGATGGTAATGAGGAATTAATCGCATGGCGCCGCTCAGGCCAATCAATACCGATTATTATTTTGACCGCACGTAATCAGATGGATAATTTAGTAACCAGTCTAGATTCTGGTGCCGATGACTTTTTAACCAAGCCATTTGCCATGCCAGAGTTAATTTCTCGTGTAAAAGCGGTCAGCCGCCGTATGGCAGGTTTTTCATCGGAAATTTGGCAATTGGATAATCTGCAATTAAATCCAATCAATCACCAAGTGCTCTTAAATGATCAGCTTTTGCTACTATCAGGCAAAGAGTATCAACTTTTATATGAATTAGTGAAAAATGCCGATAATGTAGTTCGCAAGGCCGATCTTGAACAGCGCCTATTTGGTTTCGATGATAAAATAGAAAGTAATTCGCTTGAGGTACATATTCACAACTTACGACGCAAGATAGGTAAAGATCGCATTATCACTATCCGCGGCATTGGTTATTTACTTAAAAAAGAAGCTCAGCCAAGTGAAAGTTAAATCCTTTTTTATTTACACCTTTTTCTTACAGATAAGCTCAGTGGTTTTACTGTGGGGGCTGCTCGTTGGCTGGCTACAATTTTTTTATTTACCTAGCATTGATGATGATTTTAACCGGCAACAACAAATTGTTACCAAAGGCTTTGCTGATACTTTAGGCGCCGTTACCAATAATCCTGAATATTTTGATCGTATCGCCACCTCATTACAAAAAATGTATACCGATGCGATGGAAAATGGCTTGGAAGTCTCCTATAAGCCTTTTGTTGTGATCCGTAATCAACATGGTGAAGTGCTATACCGTAATAGCGATAAAATTAATATAACTGACAATATTACGTTCAATGAATTACAAGCACAGCAACCAAATTGGCACTTTACTGTGTCATGGAATGACGCGCACACCATTGAGGTGATCCTTGGTGAATCCTATTTTGACCGTAAATCAATAATTGGCAGCCCCGCAGAAGGCACCGCAATACCTTTATTATTTATATTAGGTATCATGCTAATCGCTATTATTGTCACCGCTTATTTCAGTTTGCGACCACTCAGACAAGCTGCAACTATAATCTCCAGCCGTAAGCCGGGGAATTTGACGCCAATTGAAGTCAAAGAGCAATATAAAGAAATCCGCCCTATTATTACTGCTATCAATAATCTCATGTTGCGGGTCGATGCCGCCAACCAGCGCGAAAAACGTTTTATGGCAGATGCCGCCCATGAACTCCGAACCCCTATCGCTGCTGTGATTGCACAATTGCATTTATTGATGCAAATAGACAATGTCAAAGAGAGGGAGGAGATTGTCAAAGATATGCAAGCCGCTTTAAATCGGGCAGCTTCATTGTCTCACCAACTTATTGATTTAGCACGCTTAGAAGCTGAAGACTTTTCTGTCAATAAAGAGCAAATTAATATACCTACTTTAATTTCCCATATCACTTCATCACATGTTCCCCATGCGATCAGCCAAGATATCGATATTGAATTACAAAGTCCTGATAATGTTTTTATTACCACCGATAAACTTGCATTGACCACTATTTTTACCAACTTGCTGGAAAACGCGATTAAATATAGTGACAAAAAAGGCAAAATTAAGATCACCATTAGAGATTTAAGTCCGTTCGGTGCCACTATAACCGTGCAAGATAATGGTCGAGGGATCCCTGAAGAAAGTCGCCAACTTATCTTTTCACGTTTTTATCGTGTACCCGGAACAATGGAAACAGGAAGTGGCCTTGGGCTTTCCATTGTCCATAATCTTGCGACAAAAATTGATGCGACTATCCGAGTGACAGATGGGTTAGATAAGAAAGGTGTTGGATTTATTATTGATTTACCTTAATGATAATTTTGCCATTAAGATCATAGAGCTTAGACCGTTTTTTGGGCTATAATTTAATTCTATAAGTCTTTTTACTTATTTTGTTAAAGGGAAGGCTCATGTCTCAAGCATTAATTATTATCGATCTCATTGAAGATATTATAGGTAAGAATGGATTATCAAATACCAGTTACCTACAAGCGCAAGAACGTCATGTTGTTGAGAACGCTAATCAAGCGGCTGCTTTTGCACGTAGCCACAACATCCCTGTTATTTGGGTCAAGGTTGGGTTTGCTGATGATTATCAAGATATCCCAGCAGGCTCTCCGATGTTTCACCGTGCAAAACAGCTTAACGCATTAAAATTAAGTAGTTCTGGTTGTCATTGGGTTAAAGATCTTGATGTACAGCTCCGAGACCTCATTATGATTAAAAAAGGCGTTAGTGCATTTACTGGAAATCAACTTGCACATTGGTTACAAGAAAATCATATTAAACAGGTTATTTTTGGCGGAGTGAGTTCACTACTCGCAATTCAAAGTAGTGCTCGCCAAGCCCATGATCTTGGTTATCAAGTTACCGTCATTGATGAACTTTGTGCAGCAGCAAGCTTAGAGTTGCATCAACAAAGTATGCAAGCATTACAAGGAATGGCCACCGTTTCTTCACTCTCCGAATTTTTGCAAGGAAACGTCAAACCATCCTACTGATTATTGTTTTTATAGTGCTAACATTTTCTGGATATAAATATCGCGAAGCCGGAGTGCTAACTGCCCTGGCTTGCCCCCAGCAATTTTCTGCCCATCAATTTCAATCACCGGCCAAACAAGCGTTGTTGATGAAGTAATAAACGCTTCCTTAGCAGTTATTGCCTCTTCAATGGTAAATGCACTTTCTTCAACCGCTAAGTTTTGTTCTTGCGCAAGGGTTAAAATGGCTTGCCTTGTAATGCCGGGCAATATTTCATGGCTTAAGCTACGTGTTTTAATTTTATTTTCAGCGGTGATAATAAAAAAATTGCTGGAACTGCCCTCTGTTATAAAACCATCTTTGACAAAAAGGGCATCTTCAACTCCCTGAGAGCGGGCATATTCTTTTGCTAAACATGCTGCAAGTAATGCAACTGTTTTAATATCACAACGCTGCCAACGAATATCCTCAAATGTCACAACTCTAATCCCTGTTTTTACACGAGGGTTCTCAATAATAGATGCCTGCTGAGCAAAAAGAACCAATGTTGGGGGGATCGTTTTATCAGGAAATAAGAAATTACGTTGCCCCGCATTTCCACGTGTTAATTGTAAATAGATGAGGCCTTCAGTGAGGTTATTTTTTTCAATAAGTTGCCGATGAATATCAAATAATACATCCTCTGTATAAGGTAGTGCTAATTCCAATTCATGACATGACCGTTTTAACCTTGCTATATGGTTTTTAAAATCAATTAACTTCCCGTTAATGACAGCTGTTACCTCATATACAGCATCGGCAAATAAAAACCCACGGTCAAAAATTGATATCGAGGCCTGCTCCTCTGGGATAAACCGCCCATTGATATAAGTCATCATAGCGTTACTTTTCCTTTTCAAATTGCACACACCAAGTTATGTGATGAAATAGAGATCGACAGCCATGCCACACAATAAAAACGTCATTGTTGCAATAAAATCTATTTTAGACACTCATTAATTGAGTGTTTTTTATTGATGAATATTAATGTGAGATCAAAATTCATCACTTTTAGATTGATTCTCTAGTATTAACAATAGTCATTGTTGTTATTTTTGTGAAATAGCTATTGAACTAAATGCTAATGCCCTATATTTTTAAAATTAATACAAATCAACCCCGTCAACTACTCTTTATTTGACATAAGGGAGAGCCTTATCATGCTTAATATCAATCCAGATCAACTTAAAAACCTTGCAGAGTCACAATTAAAAGGTCATAGAACGATTATTTATCTCGTTGCCTTATTATTGCTCATTGGGGGGATTGTCTGTATTACTAATCCGCTTGTATCTGGGATCGTATTCAGTTCTTTCATTGGCGTGGTGTTATTAGTCAGTGGCGTAGCCGTTATTTTGAATATTTTCTTCAACCGACTCTACGCAAATATGTCTATTTTATTCAGTTTAATCGTCGGTATCGCCTACCTTATTTTAGGTTATGCGTTCCTCTCAGACCCACTACAAAGCTTGTTATTTCTCGCCATTTTTGTCGCTATTTTATTTATTTTCGGCGGGGTCATTCGGATCTACGCAGGTACTAAGTTGTTTAGTTCAGCAGCCGGAATGATGAATATTTTGATTGGTATTTTAGATTTTATCATCGCCTATATGCTACTAAGCGGAAATGCTCAAACTTCCATCACCCTATTAACCCTGTTTATTGGTATTGAATTGCTCTTTAGCTCTTTCACCCTGTTCCTACTGGCTGGGGCCTTAAAAAGCACCAATAAATAGCCCATGATTGATGGCGAGTTCCCCCCTGTTACCTACCTAACAAACTCGCTATCAAATATTTTTTAAAAATTAAAATAATATTTAATCCAAGCTTGACTTTCCTTTTCCAATAGTTAAAATGCCATCAAGTGATCTAGATCACACTTTAACATTTGGAGTTCCCATGCATACCCTTAAAGAATTTATTAGTGATGTTCAAGAAGTTATTGAATTACTTGCTAAACGTTTTATGTAAGACAGCGCATATTTTATTACCTCATCTTTAGCGTTCTGTGCATATTTTTTTGCAATACAGCCTTAACTCATTAAGGCTGTTTTTTTATCCAACTATAGCGTTAATCACAGTTGCCCCCATCTCACCGATTCCTCTCCCTCTACTTAATCATCATAAATAACTAAATGAGATATGCCCCCTATTGACGAGCCATATCTTGTCAATACAGTCAGCCGTTTTTATTACCTGCTAATTAAGCCTCTATAGGTTTATTTAAGGCTCACATTTCGCTTTAAACGCATATTTTCGGCTTATATTTTTGGCTATCTTAGATTGTTTCGCTATTATGGGTGAGTTTTGGTTAAATTTATGTTACTATCTATAAGTTGTCTATAAAGTGGAAAATTGAACTAAAGCATCTTTCAGCACAATGGATGCCAATAAAGAAGGAGAACACATGCAGCAGCAACTGCTAGACTGGGTACGCCAGTTCAACCAAGATTATGCCGAAATTGCTTCACTGTTAATCGTATTAGGCTTAATTCTTGTTGTCGCCTTAATTTTGCATTTTATTCTGCACAAAATTATCCTTCCTCGGATAGAGAAAAGTGGTCAGAAAAAAGGCAGTGGCTGGCAACGTCAATTAACCCAGTTTAATCTATTTAATCGCATTGCGTTTGTTATCCAAGGTGTTGTCGTCAACATCCAAGCCGTTCTATGGCTTCATTCAGGCTCTACCGCACAACAGATATTAAGTGTTGCTTCACAGGCTTGGTGCTTACTGTTTGGGTTACTTACGTTTTTCTCTATTCTCGATATTTTGCTTAGCGTATTACAGCGCGCCGCAAAAACAGCTCACCTGCCGTTACGTGGGATCTTCCAAAGCGTAAAACTTATCGCATCCGTACTCATTGCAATTATGATCATTGCACTGCTAATCGGAAAATCCCCTCTGATCCTACTCAGTGGATTAGGTGCAATGACGGCGGTCATGATGTTGGTCTTTAAAGACCCAATCATGGGGTTAGTCGCAGGGATCCAACTCTCTGCAAACAATATGGTTAACATTGGCGATTGGCTTGAAATGCCTAAATATGGCGCCGATGGTGCTGTCACCGACATTGGTTTAACAACCGTTAAAGTGCGTAACTGGGATAACACTGTTACAACTATTCCAACTTATGCCTTGATTTCAGACTCATTCAAAAACTGGAAAGGGATGACTGAATCAGGGGGGCGTCGTATTAAACGTAGTATTCGCCTAGATACCACGAGTATCCATTTTCTTGACCAAGAGCAGATTGACTCTTTAGTTAAGGCGAATCTTTTAGAGCCCTACATTGGTGATAAAATTTCTGAAATTAAAGTCTTTAACTCGTCTATTCCCGAAGATAGAGTGACACCACTTAACCAGCGTAGGCTAACCAATATTGGTACTTTCCGTGCCTATGTTGAAGCTTATTTGAAGGCACATCCTAAAATCCATAAAAATATGACAATTATGGTAAGGCAGCTTGAATCTGACTCAAATGGGTTACCTATTGAAATTTATGCCTTTACCAATACCACTGTTTGGGTTGAGTATGAAGGGATCCAATCTGATATCTTTGACCATATTTTCTCCATTCTGCCACAGTTTGAACTGCGCGTTCACCAGTCACCAACAGGCACAGATATGCGAGCTATCGGTCAAACAGTTACTGGATCTAATACCCAACAGTGATTAATTAAGTTAATTTATGGTATTACAACTTAGGTAGTAGTTTTTAAGAGGGGGAAACCCCTCTTTTCCTCTATTTCTCTCACCTCTCTATATAAGTAGTCACATAACGATAGATAATTTAAATGCGACTATCCCCTCTAGATAATAGAAAAAATCCTTTAAAAATTAATGTGATAATAATTAATTTCCTCTAATTTATCAGGGATATTGTTGATGTAGGTCATGTTGCTGATGAGTGACTTTTTTTAACATATAAAACAAGAAAGTGATGTCGAACTTTACATATAGGCAATGTCAATGCATAAAACAAATAAAAATACTCATTTTGGAGAGCTGAGTCGGAGGGAGTTTATTCAAACCTCTGCAACGGTTGCTACCGCTGCTGCTGTTGCAGGCTCAATCACTCTTCCTTTTACCGCTCAAGCAAAAACACCAGAGATCATGCCTGATGAAGTCAACGAGAAAATCAGTTACAGCGCTTGCTTAGTTAACTGTGGTAGCCGTTGTCCACTCAAAGTCCATGTTAAAGATGGTGTTATCAGCCGTATTTCTAACGAAACCATGTACGACGACTCAACTTTGGGCGAACACCAAATTCGTCCATGTTTACGTGGTCGCTCTGTACGTTGGAAAACCTATAACCCAGATCGTTTGAAATACCCAATGGTACGTGTTGGTAAACGTGGCGAAGGTAAGTTCAAGAAAATCAGTTGGGATGAAGCGACTACTATCATTGCAGAAAAACTAAAATACACTATTGATAAATATGGTAGTGATGCCATTTATTATCAGTATGGTACGGGTTCGACAGGGGCGAATTTACATGGTCGTGCGGCCTGTAAACGTTTATTAAGCCTAACCGGTGGTTTTCTCGGTGACTACGGCACCTATTCCTATGCTCAATTAATGGAAATCACACCGTATGTATACGGTAGCGTTGAAGAATCGCTCCTATCTGAGATCCAAAACTCTGACTTAGTCGTGATGTTTGGTCATAACCTTGCCGAAACGCGTATGTCTGGTGGCGGTCAATTTTATGAAACATTGAACGCACTTGAGAAAAGTAAAGCTAAAGTCATCATTATTGACCCTCGTCGCACTGACAGCGTGACGACGCTAGGCGCAGAATGGATCCCAATCTATCCTGGTACGGATGCCGCGCTGGTTGCTGCATTGGGTTATGTGATGATCCAAGAAGGCCTAACTGATGAAGCGTTTTTGAAAAACTATTGTGTCGGTTGGGATGAGAGCACACTCCCTGCTTCAGCGCCACGTAATGGCTCCTACAAAGATTATATTTTAGGAAATGGCCCTGATGGCATTGCGAAAACACCTGAATGGGCAAGTAAGCTAACAGGTATTTCTGTTTCGCGGATCATTCAACTGGCTCGTGAAATTGGTAACGCAAATCATGCTTGGATTTCACAAGGTTGGGGTCTACAGCGTACTGAGAATGGCGAACAAGCTTGCCGTTCCATTATGATGCTGCCTATTATGTCAGGCAACATCGGTCGTCCAGGTACTAACACTGGCCTATGGGGTAATAGCATTGCTTATCCTGTTGCCGGATTTAGTTTACCAAACCCTGTCAAAGCAACGCTGCCATCCTTTATGTGGACAGAAGCGATCGTGCGCGGCAAAGAGTTAACCGCAGAAAATGGCGGTATCAAAGGTGCAGATAAGCTAAACAACGATATTAAGTTCATGTGGTGTTACTCCAGTAATGTTATTGGTAACCAGCACGCTGACTTGAATAAAACACATGAAATTCTATCTGACGAGTCAAAATGTGAATTTATCTTAGTTTGGGATAATCATAATACTCCATCGGCTAAATACGCTGATTTACTGTTGCCAGATGTTACTCCTGTTGAAACCAACGATCTGATCAACAACTCTTACGCAAGTGGCGCATATCATTATCTGGTGCGTTTACAAAATGCTATCGAGCCATTGTGGGAAAATCGCCCTAACTATGATGTATTGGCCGAAATTGCAGAAAAAATGGGTGTAAAAGAGCAGTTTACTGAAGGTCGCACTTATGAAGAGTGGATTGAGTATTGCTACAATAAAACCCGTGAAACTATGCCTCATCTACCTGAATTTAGTGAAACAGATGGTGCAGGCATTATTGACCGTCGATTTGCTGATACGTCAAAACACATTGCCCTAAAAGATTTCCGTGATGACCCGATTGCGAATCCACTGAAAACGCCATCAGGTAAGATTGAAATCTATTCTGAGCAGTTAGCAGAGCGCGTTAAAAACTGGGAGCTTCCTGAGGGCCAACGTATTCCTGCCATCCCTGAGTACTGTGCAAACAAAGAAGGTGTTGAGCAGCAACGTAATCAACAGACTTACCCTCTGTTAATGACCGGTTTCCACGACAAAGGTCACGTCCATTCAAGCTATTTTAATGTTGAAATGTTACGTGAAGCGATCCCTCATCAATTCTGGCTTAACCCAATCGACGCGCAAGAGCGTGGTTTAAGCAATGGTGATATTGCAGAAATTTTCAACGACCGTGGTCGCATTCAGATTAGAGTTAAAGTGACTGAGCGCGTATTACCGGGGGTTATTGCCGTTCCACAAGGCGCATGGCGCACTTTGGATCAAGCAGGATTAGATACAGGAGGCTGTATCAATACCCTCACCTCACAAGTTCCTTCACCACTAGCGAAAGGAACACCACAACATACTAATCTTGTTGAAGTGAAACGCGCTTAAGGAGTTAATTGATGAAACAGTATGGCTTTTATTTTGACTCCACAAAATGTACTGGCTGTAAAACGTGTCAAGTCAGTTGTAAGGACGAAAAAGATCTCGATTTAGGCCCTAAATTCCGCCGTGTATACGAATTTGGTGGTGGTAGTTGGCAAAAACAAGATGGTATTTGGCAGCAAAATGTCTATAGCTACTATTTATCTATCTCTTGTAACCATTGCTCTAATCCAACCTGTGTGGAAGGTTGCCCAACAGGGGCGATGCACAAACGTGCCGAAGATGGTCTTGTCGTTGTTGACCAAACCGTTTGTGTCGGTTGTCGTTACTGCGAATTACGCTGCCCATACGGTGCGCCGCAATATGACGAGAAGAAAAAACTGATGAGCAAATGTGATGGCTGCTACGAGCGCGTTGCTAAAGGTATGAAACCCGTTTGCGTTGAGTCATGCCCACAACGTGCATTGGACTTTGATGATATCAATGTCCTACGTGAGCTTCACGGTACAGAGTGTGGTATTGCGCCTATGCCAGACCCTAGCCTTACCAATCCAAACATCGTTATTAAACCACATAAAGATGCCAAACCTTCTGGCGATAAAAGTGGTGAACTAAAAAACCCTGCGGAGGTGTAAAATGCATGAATTACCACTAGTCTTTTTCACCGTGTTGGGGCAGTCTGCTGCTGGGCTATTTTTATTAGCTTATTTAAGTAAAAAAATAGGTTCAATTGATGAAAAGCAACTGAAAAATGCCAATATCCTCGCCTTTGTTGTGATGATTATTGGGTTAGGTATTGGTGGCCTACATGTGGGGCAACCACTGCGCTTTTTCAATATGTTGCTAGGTGTTGGTCGCTCACCGATGAGTAACGAAGCCTTTTTAAGTGGTGTCTTCGTCACTTTTGCCGCTGCAACCTTGTTTTTTACACTCTTTTATAAACAAGCATTGCTACGTGAATTAGCGAATATTGCCGCGGTTATTTCAGGTGTGGCGTTTGTTTGGTCAATTCCACAGGTTTATAACATTGCTTCAATCGCAAACTGGAATACGGGCTATACTACGCTGCAAATGTGGATGACCATGTTAGTTGGCGGTGGTGCTTTAGCAATAGCTATTGGCGCTCGTGGATTAGGGATCGCCTCTTTCCTTATCGGTGCGTTGGTTATTTTCGCTAGCCGTGCGGGGTATCAAGCGTTCTTATCCGAAACCGGTCCAGCATTGAGCGCTGAGCAAACTGGCTTCTGGGGTTTCCAAGTCGTTGTCTTAGTTATTGCTTTGGCAGGATTTATCGGTATGGCATTAAAACAACGTGCACCAAAAGCGACATTAGCGACATGTGCGGGTGCTGTTTTACTGGCTGAACTTGCAGGACGTATTGCCTTTTATAACTTATGGCAAATCACCATGTAGTTCCACGAGTATCAATTTAATAATCACGTTAAGAGCCTGCGAATGTAGGCTCTTTTTTAATTAGCGTATAAACACAAAAGTAATAATTAAAGCCACCAGCATCACTGCGACCTTCTCAATACAGTATTCCATTTTAAGGCAATTTTCTGCATTAAAAAATCACACATTACCGCAACTAGCGCGATAATAAATGTCCCCCCTATAATATAAGCGAAGAGGATATCCGCTACTATAATTTCAATTATTAGACCCTCTATTTGATGGCTGCGTGGTAGAAGTTCTATGAACCAAAGGAGTATAGAAAAAAGGCCTGGGATCAAAAAGTACAATAAGTAGCGGTGAAAATGATTCAAACTGTTTTTGAGATAAAAGTAAAATACAGGTATTAGAAAGAGCCAATAACCGAGTAAATATAAACTCATTGATTTGTAGTACGCTAGCAATAGCAGATAAGCATTTGCCCCTTCTCTATAAAAAGGAAAAAATAGCTGCTGTACAGCTTGAAGATAATAACAAATTATACCAAAACAAAGTGATAGACATGATATCAACGCATTATGGTTATTAGAAGGCATTAGAGAGGTCCTTTTCACCTGTTTAAAATAACCTTAGTAATAAATCTTTTAATAAAGCGAAAGAATGCAGCAATACATTCGCCTTTTTTCTCACAATAATCAATAAGTGATACCACTAAATCTTCTTCATTTTGTCAACAGGGGTTTGCAGTGTTTCCATTCACGGCAAACCTAGCTACCCCAGCGTTTAGAAACTATCTAAAAAGCGGAATTTGGTTGCTGTAAAAAGGCAATTTCCTCTTTAGTAGAAGGACGCCCCAATATCTGGTTTCGATGTGGATAACGACCAAAACGATCAATAATCGCCTTATGTTGCATTTCATAATTTAGCGTATTGTCATCCCCTAAGCCACGAAATAGCTCAACCGCTTGCTGATGAATAAAGCTTGATTCAGAGTGCATAAACGGCATTAAAATAAATTTGCGTTGAGATAGTGGCAGCAAATTATAATCTGCTTGTTTTATCGCTTCTTGAGCCAATACCAGTGCCATTTGGTCTTGGGCAAAAGCTTTCGGTGTATCACGCCACACATTGCGAGAGAACTGATCTAAAACGATAATCTCAGCTAAGCGCCCACGAATAGAAATACGCCAATAAGCTAACTCTCCTTTTGCTGCACGCTCTAGTGTTCCGCCGAAACGCTGCATAATAAGAGCATCAAACTTTTCATTTTTTTCAAACCACTGTTTTGAGGTTGACTCCTCAAACCAAAATGTTAAAACGTTTTCCATGGTATTCATAATCGTTATAAGCCTAAATTTGTTAGTGATAAGTTATTTTTTATCGTAAATAAAACCTTATAGTATTGTTATGAGCTACTTCTTAAAACTGCAATCTTCAGATAAATATTTTGTATTTTTGCGAAGCGCTTCCAAAATCAGCGAGTAATAGTGCATATAAATTAATCATCAAGGATAGATAGTCCATTAAAAATCTGATAAAAAATAATCAGATCCCATGTGTTAACTTATTCTGATAGGTATTATTAATAATCCAATAATCTTGAGACTAAAGGAATGTTACTAGACACCGTTTATCCCCCTTATGAATAACGTATTCATCGCGGCATTGTTACACGCTCAATGATTTTTACTTCACTGATACGCTTCTCACTATTAATACAACCAATATGGGTTATCTAGACAATGTTTTGAGGAGAACATAAGTAAGTCTACTTTTGCCATTTAAACTATTTGACTTAATATTAAATAAATTTATTTCTCCTTTTCCCTCTATTTATTTTTCTTTTTAATATTTATTTTTGTTGCATAGAATTTTTTCACAGTTAATTTCTGTTAATTTACAAGTGAAATCGAAATCAAATCATCATTAATTGATTTTTTATTTATTTTTTATAAATGATTTGAACAAAAAATATATATCCTAAATAATATTCCCTAGATATACATCCTCTCATCATTTAGGAATTTATAATGGAAAATAAATACAGTCTAAATAAGACATTACCAATCGGTATTAATGAGACAGGTTTTCGTGAAGAATTCGATAGTATGGGGAAAATAAATGTTCCTGCCGACCGTTATTGGGGAGCACAAACTCAGCGTTCATTACAGCATTTTAATATTGGCAACGATTTAATGCCAAAAGAAGTGTATCACGCTTATGGTTATATCAAAAAAGCTTGTGCGTTAGTTAACTGTGCTGCTAACCGACTTCCTGAGTGGAAAAAAGAGGCGATTGTTATCGCTGCGGATGAAACTATTAATGGTCAATTGGATGAGCATTATCCTCTTTATGTTTGGCAGACTGGCTCTGGCACACAATCGAATATGAATGTGAATGAAGTTATTTCCAATCGTGCAATTCAATTGCTTGGTGGAACGTTAGGAAGTCAATCGCCCATAGGGCCAAATGATGATGTCAATATGGGGCAGTCATCTAATGATACCTTCCCAACCGCGATGCATATTGCTGCCATTTTTGCACTTGATGAGCAATTAATCCCAAGTATTGAAAGTTTAATTGATGTTATTGAGAAAAAAGCCAGCACTTGGATGAATGTAGTGAAAATTGGCCGTACTCATCTGGAAGATGCCGTGCCTTTAACTGTTGGTCAAGAGTGGTATGGTTGGGCAGGTCAACTCAGAGATGCTCTCGAAGATATTAAACGTAGTAAATTAGATCTTTATAAGCTCGCGGTTGGTGGCACCGCGGTTGGTACAGGTCTCAATGCACCAGCCGGTTTTTCAAAAGATGTTGCCGATAAAATAGCTGAGTTGACTCAAAAACCCTTTATTACTGCACCCAATAAATTTACTGCGCAAGGCTCTCTGGATGCGTTAGTTCGCACACACGCATCTATTCGTGGATTAGCTGTCGCACTCATTAAGATCGCCAACGACATGCGCTGGTTAGCTTCGGGTCCTCGCTGTGGCTTTAGTGAGTTAATTTTACCTTCTAATGAACCAGGCTCTTCAATCATGCCAGGTAAGGTTAACCCAACTCAATGCGAAGCAATTGTGATGATAGGTATTCAAGTGATGGGCAATGATACTGCAATCGCCATGTCAGGCAGCCAAGGTAACTTTGAATTAAATGCGATGCGCCCTGTTATTATCAATAACTTGCTACATTCAATTCGTATTTTAGCTGATGGTTGCCATAAATTTAGAGAGTTTTCTGTTGAAGGTACGCAATTAAATACCACTAAAATCACTGAGTATGTCGATAACAGTGTGATGTTAGTTACCGCTTTGTCACCTATTATTGGTTATCAAAATGCGGCGCATATTGCAGAAAATGCCATAGCCAAAAATATCACTTTAAAAGAATCCGCTATCGCTTCAGGAAAAATAAGTGAAGAAGACTTTAATAAATATGTGAATCCAATCGATATGACTGGCAATGGTTTATCGGGTGCTTAACCCATCTTTTTATGATGATTAAAATAGCAATACCACAGTAAGCAAAACAAGATACCCCCTTGAAATAACATTATTATATATTTCAGGGGGAATAGCATAAGTGATATATTACCACCTAGTGACATTAAAATTTAGCTTAACCGGATTTTGGCTTAAACCTATTATTTTCGCTGAGTTCACCCACAAAAAAATACAACTGTATGGCGTAATTTTGGAATAATCCGCCCTTTACACTATTCGCCCTTCGCTGACGTCTAGTCCAATGTACACCACTGTTCTATAATAGAAGCAATATGTATTATGGTAGTTTGATCAAGCATTTTATTCACTATGCTGTCGCGTCCGATACACCTATACACGTTAGCTAATTCGCTGTAGAACCAAATTGTTAAAAATAAAATACGTTCGATTTACCCCTTTTTACGGTTGCCATTCCAATAATTTTATTGATTTGCTATTTAATGCCAATTTAAAATGATTTTTCACGCAATTACATACATTTGATAAATGCAATGGTAAGATCCGCGTAAACCCAATTAATGCTCGTTTATATCAACATTTATCGGGTTAACAATTGTCATTGCATTATTTAGATCATCAACAGTCAATTCAGCCACCACACTGTGGCATGGTATTAACCCAATACTCGTTGGAGGAGCGGCTCGAAATGGCAGGACATATGGTACTCATTGGCTGGGCATTATGGGTAAGTCCTTGTGGCACAGATGCCTGTGATGCATTGCCTGTGACTGAGACCATTTTTACACAAGATCAGTGTATCACCCGTAAATCTTATCTCGAATCAAAGCGCCCTAACCTCTATTTTATGTGTGGTGAAGTCTATCGCGATAGCGAAGAAATCAAAAAAGACGATAAGCACAGTGTGCCCGCCCCTAACCCACCATTGCGTGCACTCCCTGAACGTATTTCGCGATAATGGTTATTTAAACGGGAGCAAGTAAACACTTGCTCCAGAGTGAACTAGTCATTTATTTCTGCAATTACGCTATCTGCATCAATATAATCACCCTTATTGACAATATATTTCAGCGTACCGGCACGGTGAGCGATCACCTGTACTTCCATTTTCATCGCTTCCATAACACCAATAACCTCTCCTTGAGCAACCGTGTCGCCTTCTTCAACTAACCAACTAAACAGTACGCCTGAAATAGGGGCATTCACTTGCTGATCTTGTGCGACCGCTTGATGATTCGTTATTGAAACCTGCTCTGTCGATGGCATCGCTAACCCAGCTAACCATTGTGTCGGTAAACCAAGCTCACAGCGCTTCCCATCGATTTCAATAAAGGTACGCGTTATTTGTGGGTTATTTTGTGGTAATTGCCGTTTTGCTGGTGCAAGCTCAACAGAAAATTCAGTTTCAATCCAGCGAGTATGCACATTAAACCTTTCACAAAAGTCAGCATGCTCCATCACCGCGCGATGGAAAGGCAGTACGGATGCCACGCCTTCAATCGAAAATTCGCCTAAAGCACGGCGAGCGCGCTGGATAGCTTGTTCGCGTGTATTGCCAATGACAATCAGTTTTGCCATTAAAGAATCAAACGTACTTGGGATAGTCGCCTCTGCCACAACACCACTGTCTAAACGGATACCCGGGCCGGATGGGGGATCAAATTTAAGGATAACCCCCGGTGTGGGTAAAAAACCATTTCCTGCATCTTCTGCGTTAATACGAAACTCAAAAGCATGCCCTCGTGGTTTAGGGGTTTCGCGGATACTTAATGGTAAACCTTGTGCTATCTGTAATTGCTCAATGACTAAGTCAATCCCTGCGGTCTCTTCGGTAATAGGGTGTTCAACTTGTAAACGCGTATTCACCTCAAGAAATGACAATTTGCCATCTTGGCTTAACAAAAATTCGACGGTTCCCGCCCCCACATAATTGGCGTGACTACAAATATCGACAGACGCTTTAATCACTTGTTGTTGTAATTGTTCTGATAAAAATGGCGCTGGTGACTCCTCCACTAATTTTTGATTTCGTCGTTGTAAAGAACAATCACGCGTTCCCACGACAACCACGTTGCCAAATTTATCCGCAATAACTTGCGCTTCAATATGCCGAGGATTATGTAAAAACTGCTCTAGGAAACACTCGCCTCGCCCAAAAGCCGCTGTCGCCTCTCGCACTGCAGAGTGATATAGCTCCTCTACCTCTTCCATGTGCCATGCTACCTTTAAGCCTCGACCGCCACCGCCATAGGCCGCTTTAATCGCAATCGGCAAACCATTGGTATGGGCAAATTCAACGACTTCTTTGGCCTCTTTGACAGGCTCTTTGGTTCCTGCCACTAAAGGTGCGCCGACCTGCATCGCAATTTGACGAGCTTTGACTTTATCACCCAATATGTCAATGGTTTCAGGTTCTGGGCCAACCCAAATCAAGCCCAACCCTTGTACCGCACGAGCAAACTCTGCACGTTCTGATAGAAAACCATAACCAGGGTGAACCATGGTTGCCCCTGATTTTTTCGCTACCTCAAGTAATTTATCCATATCCAGATAGCTTTCGGCGGGTGTACTTCCCGATAATCCATATGCTTCATCCGCCATCTGAACATGCAATGCGTTAATATCGGGATCCGCGTAAACCGCGACTGAATCGAAGCCAATATCCCGACACGCACGAATAATGCGAACTGCTATTTCGCCACGGTTTGCGATCAATACTTTATGTTTAGTTTGATTATTCATTGTAGGCATAAGTATCCCGACTCCCTTCATATTCTTTAAATACCCCGATTGGGTTAAATTGTATTTGGGCATTAACGGGTAGCTGCCCCGCTAAATCCAAGTGATATTCACATACCGCACCAATAACCGGATAACCTCCAGTTAACGGATGGTCATTCAAAAATAAGACCGGTTGTCCATTCGCAGGGATTTGAATTGCCCCAATACACGTCCCCTCACTGGGTAACTCTTGATGTATTGCACGCTCAATAGCCGCATCGCCCGCCAAGCGTAACCCGATACGATTGGATGCTGCCGTAACCTGCCATAATTGTGACGTTAACCGTTGTACCGCCTGTGGAGTAAACCAATCAGTTCGAGGCCCTAAAATGATATCTAGCACCACCACATCACTCGTACTTGGGTAGTTAAATGCAGGTTGTTCATCAAGTGAAATAGCCGTTGGTTGTTTAAGTGATTTAACCGCTAATGTCTGCCCTACCGTTAATGGTGCAGGCCCTACCTGTGCCAATGTGTCAAAAGAACAGCTACCAAGAACAGGCGTACTTTGGATGCCACCGCGTATCGCAAAATAGCTACGCACGCCTTTTGTTGCCGTTCCTAAGCGAATAATATCCCCCGAGGCTAAATGAATCGCTTGATATTGCTGTGCGCAATAGGTAACACCTTCGGCTGTCGTAATTTCGATATCACAACATGCCCCTGTGACTGCTACCAATAACGGTTTATTTGCCTGTGCTTTAAAACCCCCTTGGGTAATTTCCAGCACTGCTTCATGGATTGCATTTCCTACCAACCGATTTGCGCTTCGTAGCGCGCCTTTATCCATAGCTCCGGATTCAGAAATTCCCAATGCAGCCTGCCCTATTCGCCCAATATCCTGTAATAACGTTTGTAATCCTGTGGCAAGGACAGTGATATCACTACGTTGGCTATCCTTATGATGCGCAACTGTTGGCTGAGGTAGGCTATAGGTGATCCCCGTTTTCGCAGCATCAACAAAATTGACACGATACCCCGGTTTTAACAGTGCAGGCTCTGTGCGATGTAAATCCCATACAGCCGTTGGTGTAACGCCAATTAATTGCCATCCCCCTGGACTTGCTTGAGGATAGACGCTACTGAACTCGCCAGCTAAAGCAACAGAGCCAGCCGGAATTCGGATCCGTGGTGATGGCCGACGTGGTACATTTAATTGGGCATTTTTTGCAACCATATAAGCAAACCCTGGTGCAAAGCCACAAAAAGCCACTTGGTATTCATTGTTAGTGTGTCTTCTTATTACTTCATCAATTGACACCCCTAGGTGTTCAGCAACATCAGCAAGATCTTCACCGTTATAGTGAACAGGGATAGTCACCAACTGGCCTAATTTAAGATCCGCCTTCGAAATATCTAACCTTTCAATTTCATCAATGATGATATTGGCATTCGTAATAACAGGATTAAAGCGAACTAAAACGGTTCTTGCTGCTGGTGTAATTTCTTCAATCGCAAGCTGACGTGACATGTTACGCAGCACATCCGTCAGAGCCATTGTCTCTTCAAGACTTTGTAGCTCAATCATAAAAGTGCTTAAATTGACAGGTAAAAATCGCATTAAACCCCCTTATACATGATAGGCTGCATCAGGAATATCCGTTATAAACATATGCCCCGGCGCATGGCTTAAGGCAAATGGGACGCCTGATTTCATCACGGCTGCTTGTGGCGTTACACCGCAAGCCCAAAACACAGGTATTTCTCCCTCTTCAATGCGAACTGGATCGCCAAAATCAGGTTGCATAATATCGACAATCCCTAATTGTTCAGGGGCGCCAATATGAACAGGGGTTCCATGAACCGATGGAAAACGCCCTGTAATACTGACCGCATCCGCTACACGATCCGCAGCGATAGGCCGCATTGAAACCACGAGCTCTCCATGTAATCGCCCCGCTGGACGGCATAACCGATTGGTTTTATACATTGGCACATTGGTTTTATCCGTGATATGCCGTACATCAATACCCGCTTCTATCAATGATGTTTCAAAAGTAAAGCTGCAACCGATTAAAAAAGTCACTAAGTCAGTGTGTTGATGATAAATCTTGCTGGCATCCGTGATCTCATCCACCAGTTTCCCCTGTTGCCAAACGCGATAACGAGGAATATCCGTTCGCAAATCGGCCCCTTCAGCCAAAATGGTTTGCCAACTCCCCGCTTCGCATACATCCAGTACAGGGCAGCTTTTCGGATTGCGTTGTGCATACAATAAAAAATCAAAGGCCCAATCACGAGGCAACGCAATCATATTGGCTTGAGTCAATCCAGCAGCCAAGCCCGCCGTCGGTTTATCAAAACCTTGTCGAATAGCTTCTCTTGCGGCTCTTGCTGCCATAATCGCTTTTTCTGACGCCTTAAATAAACTTGTCATAGGGCCCCTCCCGAAAAAGCTCTGATTTCAACACCATGCTGTTGTAATAACTCACGCACATTTTGCGCCATCGCTAATGCCCCAGGGCTATCACCATGAACACAAATAGAGCCCGCTTCGATCGGCGTAAAATCCCCTTCAATTGATATTACTCCCCCTTCATTCACTAATTGCAGCATGCGCTGTGCAACTTGCTCAGGATCATGTAATACCGAACCGGCTTCCCGACGGGAAACCAAAGCACCATTAGAGTGATAAGCCCTATCCGCAAATGCTTCTGCAATAACGGTTAGCCCTCGCTCTTTGGCCCATCCAATCAGTGGCGAGCCTGCAAGTGCAACCAAAACTAACTGTGAATCGATAGCGCATATCGCATCAATAACAGCCATTGCTTGACGCTTATCATGGGCGATGGTGTTATACAGTGCCCCATGAGGCTTAACATAGCTGACTTGGCAACCAACCGCAGTTGCAAGCCCTTTAAGTGCACCTATTTGATAAATAACATCAGCGCTCAGTTCATCCGAGGCGATATCCATATTGCGCCGCCCAAAGCCCACTAAGTCTGGATAGCCTACATGTGCCCCTACCGTAACATGGTTCAATTTCGCCGCTTTTAATGTTCGCAAAATACCTTCTGGCGAGCCTGCATGAAAACCACAGGCGATATTTGCACTACTGACAATTTTCAGCATGGCTGTATCATTGCCCATTTTCCATTGACCAAAGCTTTCCCCGAGATCACTGTTTAAATCGATGATTTTTTTCATTGTTCTATTTGACCTCTATTTCAAGTAGTTAAAAATTGCTTCAACCGACATAGCCCCCATATACCATGTTAATGCACAGACAATGATACCGGACCATAACAACCAACGTGGATAGTGATAGCCGGACATCAAATCGGCACGTTTCCACCCGATATAAACAAAGATGGTTAAACCAATCGGTAAGATCAGACCATTAAACCCACCAGCAAAAACTAATAATGCGGCAGGTGCGGTTCCCATCATTAAGTAGACCGCCAGCGATATTGCGATAAATAAGATGGTGGCAATATTACGTTGCCTTTCTGTGATGGATTTTTTAAACGCGGTAATGAAACTCATGGAGGTATAAGCAGCACCGATAACACTCGTTAATGCAGCCGCCCATAAAATCAACCCGAAAATGCGTAAGCCAAAATTCCCAGCTGCCGCTTGGAAAGCTTGAGAGGCAGGGTTAGCAGCTTGGCCTGATATATCAATTGTCACGCCACTTGCCACCACACCAAGAATGGCAAGAAATAAAATATAGCGCATTAATCCGACAACTAAGATCCCTTTAGTTGCAGCGCTTGAAACAACATGGATGTTTTCAACTCCAACAGCCCCTTTATCTAGTAAACGATGGGCGCCGGCATAGCAGATATAGCCCCCTACCGTACCGCCAACAATGGTAGTAATCATCGCAAAATCAACGGTATCTGGTAGCACGCTTTGGCGTAATGCTTCACCAACGGGTGGATTGGAAGCAAAGGCCACAAACAGCGTTAAACCGATCATGACTAGGCCTAACAAAATGATCACGCGGTCAATGAAGGTACTCGCTTTACGGGAAGAGAAGATATATATCGCTAACAGGGCACTGAGCAGCCCGCCCCATTTGGGATCTAACCCGACAAGGGCATTTAACCCTAATCCAGCCCCTGCGATATTACCGATATTAAAAATCAAACCACCAAAAATCACCAATACTGCAAGCAGATAGCCACTTCCGGGGATGGTGGCATTAGCGATATCCGATGAATGCATTTTGGTTAGAGTAACCACTCGCCAAATATTCTGCTGCACCACAAAGTCAATAATAATGGATGCCAAGATCCCAAAAGCAAACGCGGCTCCTAAGGTAACAGTAAAGGTTGCTGTTTGAGTAATAAAACCTGGCCCTATTGCAGATGTCGCCATTAAAAATATTGCCCCAATCAATGAGGTACGCCTATTTTTTATGAACTCTGCTGTGCTGGTACTTTCTTGAGCTGCCATGTGCATACTCCTTTCGGATTGTTTTTGTCGTTATCGATGTTGTGTTAGTTATAAAGGCAATAATCATGCCATTGTTCTACCAATACATATTATTGTTAATCTATCTTTAATATATTGTTGAACAATTAATAGTGAATGGCGAATTAACAAGCAATCAAAATCGTGGTTTGCGATTTAAAAATCAAAGACCGATCACTTTTTTAACAAAACACATAAATAATTAACATTTTTTGAATGCTAATTACGGCTAAATGCACCATATGAGTGCAAGAAACGATGGATTTGTGCTGAGCATGCACCAAAAGGAGCCTTGAAGCCGACTAGGGAATATGTGAAGATAAACTCTTACACTGTTCCTCATTGGCTCATACCTAAACCTATTGATATGACTAAACAACCTGTTGTTCAGACCTTAGCTGTTACTATCGCCGAAACGATCCGCTACAAAATCACGGTTGGGGAACTTACGCCAGGCCAACGTTTGTCGGAAGCCGCTCTTAGTGAAGAGTTAGATATTTCTCGTAATACTCTGCGCGAAGTATTTCGTGTTTTGACACAAGAAGGGTTACTTACTTATGCACCAAATAAGGGCGTATTTGTTTCAGTACCCGATATGGCGGCTATCATCGACATTTACCAAGTACGCCGATTAATTGAATGTGATGCATTGAAGCAAGCCTATGCCATGCATCCTGCCGTACAGAAAATGAAGCAAGCCGTCAACGAAGCTCGCGAACAAGAAAAGATGGAAAATTGGATTGGTGTGGGAACAGCCAATATGAAATTTCACACTGCCATTGTTGAGTTGTCTGATAGCGAAAGACTAATTAAGCTCTACCGTAATATCGCCGCTGAACTACGGCTAGCTTTTGGTCATCTTAATGATCCTAAGATTCTATATGCCCCTTATATCGATAAAAACCAGTCGATATTAGAGCTATTAGACGCCGGGCGTAACCTTGAAGCGGCTGATACATTGAGCCGTTATTTAGATTTATCAGAGCGAACCTTGCTCGCCGCCTTTAAACGAAAACAAGCCGGCTATTAATTCTCTTTATTAATAAAGTGTGAAAGCCATCAATCTAGTACTGGTCAATCCTGAGGAATTCAGAGCCTGTTTACACAAATAGGATCCCCTGCTTTTCTGTTATCAACTATATTGGTAAATAGGAGCAAGATTTCAATAACTCAGTGCTAATTCTTTCTGGCAAGAGGCATTAATCTATTTTTTGCGATTTAAAGAAAAACTTATCTAAAAGGAATAGCTTGAATGATTTTACGAGCAGAAGACTTCCCTAGATAGTAATAACCTAAATAGGGTAATTACAATGATATATTGTTGAGTATACTATGACGGCGCCTATTATATTTTTTAGTAACTTAGTTTCATCTTTACCCGTTTTCTAATTTCTGCTATTTGGTTATCTAACTCTATATTTTCTACTAGCGACATAGAAGCAAGTTCAGATACACTGACATTAAAAACAGAAGACAATGCACTAATTGTCTCTATATTTGGGACTTTATTATTTTCAATTCGCTGAATAGTTCTAGTGATGTTAGTTGAACGAATTGTGCTTGAGACTACGCTCTTTCTAATCTTATTTGTTTAACTTTGTTTTCAAGGAAAAATTACATGAAGAAAACATTCGATGAAACTATAAATACCTTGCGGGAATTAGGCTTAATTTATGATGATCAATCTCCACGACTTCCTGAGGCTATGCCCAAGTTTGATGATCCTGATCCATGTGGATTCAGTATTTTTCGAATGGGCATAGAAGACTTAGACCTAAGCGCCTTAGACATGAGAAGGACATTTTTTTCTCGTTCAGAAATAGTCGGCTGTGACTTCACAGACACTGACTTAGCTGAGTCAAATATGTGTTGGAATGATTTTATAAGCGTCGATTTTACACGCGCTAATCTAGCAGGTGTGGATCTTCGTGCGTCTATTTATGAAAATACAAATTTTACAGAGTGTAACTTATCCGGTTCCGACTTAAGGCTAGCTGAATTTAATAATTGCATATTTACCTTAGCTAATATGCAAGGAGCAAAGCTGACTAAAACAGCTGGAGAAGCTCTTCCTCTTTCAATACAGCAAAAAGAACAAATAGATTGGCAAGACACTGAAGGCGAGGAGCCAAGCGGAGGTTAACGATTTATAAAGAAAAAAATCATCATTTGATTGCAAATCATGATTTATCAGTATGGTGTAAGCATCATACTGATCCTGATTTCATGTATTCTTACATTCGCACGAATGAGATCAGATGGGTGAGCTTACCTATAATATTAAACTCAATCTTTTACATGTCATATTTTGAAATTAAGTTAAGCATTCAATATATAGTCACACAAAATAAATTGTATGCATATCCAATAATATTATTATATTTCAAGTTCTTTTTAGTTATTAAATTGATCTAATAATCCGTTAAATAAAGTATATTATCCCTACAAACTTTGTATGATTAACAATCGAATAGTACTTAAAAAATAGAATCACAGGTTATTAGAGGGCTCACCATCTCATGCACCTAAAATAACGAGTTAAATTGACTTTTAATCTGTATTTCCTCTTGTAAATAATTTTAGCTACATCAAGCAGCATAAAAGAAGATAAATTAATTTTATCTATAACGCTAATGAGATATCGCTTGCTGCTTTTACTTTTTGCTCGTATAGATACCTTACTAGGACGAAGTAAAATTTGGATATTCAGCGTCTTATTTTATTGTTCTGAATATAAGTATTCAGGACAGTTACTTTCAACGCCATAACCGAGAGAGTAATATAGTTTAAGAGCTTTAAAGTTTATTTTATCATAAAAATAAAGCCCTTCAGTACTTAAACAAGTCGCAAGATTTAAAGTGTGATGACTGTAACTTACAGTGAAATTTGATGCATCTTGGGCTGTAAAATGAATATTCATCTTATTGTTTTCGTCATAAATAAAAGCAAAAAACAGACCATTATTGTTATCATGCAATTCTTTTTTGTAACTATATTTAAGTAATAAATCGCTATTTATCGAGTTATATCCATCATTACCTTTTTCAGTCTTTTGAAAGTCACGCCCATTCATATGGTAACACTTGACTTTATTATTGCGTTCATTATTTATACAAACCGTGACCGTTTTGTTGTTTAAATTACTTTCAGTTGAATACAGTATGATTTCATTAGGAAAATAGGATAAGAAGCCAGCACTTAAGATATTGTTATCCATTGCAAATGTCATGCTGCTGAATAAAAATAAAATTGACAATTTATAATTCATTTTATTAATAGCCCGTCTCATATACCGATGAGAGTACCATTCTACCCTCATTTGGCTTTAATGTATATATTATTTCTTCCATATCATTATTTATTTTTATTTCTAGATTGCTTTTGTTTTTCCATGTATAACTTCCCCTTTCTTTTCTTTAAACCTTCGTAACTCGATTTATTTTCCAGTTATTTCCCTGTTTAACTAAGATAATCTGTAAATTTAATTTTGGCTCAGTGCCGTCACCTAAAATTAAACTTATTTTTGAGTAAGCATCAGTTTGCTTAATTTTTAATATCTTTATACTTTTTTCCCAAGAGGGATAATTATCCTGAGATTTTATAAAATAATTAACATCTGTCTCAATCCAAGTTCCATCCCAGTTACAAACAATATTCCCTCTATTTTTTCTGCACTCTTGTTCTTTTTTACAAATTTTTTCCAACTCTTTTTCATCTACATCCGAATCATAGTGACATATTGACGAATAGTATAATTTTAATGCTAATTCAGGGGTTACATAGTTCTCCACTAGACTTTCTTCATTTATATTTTTGAGATAGCCTTCATAAAAATTCACAACAACTTCTTCGGGAGATAACCCTGAACTTGCAGTTGATGAAACATTATTTGTCCTAGAATTGTCGTTAACATGCCCATTAGCTATGCCTATT
>NZ_JAMPMC010000038.1:0-45164 GCF_028477945.1 Providencia sp. PROV261
AGTCGCTGGGATTGTCGTTGGCATATTCGCGCCTTCAGCAACCGCTTTAACACCATTTTTGATCAGCAATTCTGCGGCAGCAGTATCTAATTCGTTTTGTGTCGCACATGGTAGAGCAATATCAACAGGTACACACCAAGGTTGCTGACCTGCTAAGTAGGTTAAGCCAAACTCTTTTGCATAGGCCTCTACACGACCATAATTGTTTTTAATTTCTTCCAAACGCGCTAATTTTTCTGGTGTAAAGCCAGCTTCATCAACAACAGTACCATTTGAGTCGGATGCCGTGACGACCGTTGCGCCAAGCTCCATACATTTTTCAATCGTATACTGCGCAACGTTACCAGAGCCAGATACCGCTACACGCATGCCTTCAAAACCTAAACCATGGCGTTTTAACATCGCATTTGTGAAATACACTAAACCGTAACCGGTTGCTTCTGGGCGAATTAAACTCCCCCCGAAAGAGAGTCCCTTACCCGTGAAAACACATGAAGTATCATTCGATAATTTCTTCATCATCCCAGCCATAAAACCAACTTCACGACCACCAACCCCGATATCACCCGCGGGTACGTCAGTATCCGCGCCTAAATGGCGATACAATTCGGTCATCAGTGCTTGGCAAAAGCGCATCACTTCACCATAGCTTTTGCCTTTCGGATCAAAGTCAGAGCCACCCTTGCCACCGCCCATTGGTAAGGTTGTCAGTGCATTTTTTAGTGTCTGTTCAAAGCCTAAGAATTTTAGAATGGAAAGGTTAACTGAAGGGTGGAAACGCATACCGCCTTTAAATGGGCCGATAGCAGAGCTATATTGAACCCGCCAAGCCCTATTCACTTGCACTTTACCTTGGTCATCCACCCAACAAACACGAAACTGAATCACTCTTTCAGGCTCAACAAAACGCTCAAGTAGTGCTTGTTCACGATATTTAGGATTATTTTCTAAGAATGGCCAAAGTGAGGTAAAGACTTCGCGAACAGCCTGGAGGAATTCAGGTTGCTGAGGGTCTCTTTTTTGTACAGACTCCAAGAACGATGATAGTGAATTCATCTATATCTTCCTTTTTAAATTTTTTGTTGTGATATTCCTCACTCTTTCTTGTGATAATTTTTGGGGAAATGTGAGGTTGATTTGCATTTGCCTATTGAATATATCACTAGTTTGTATTCAAGTTTCAAGGTTTTTTTTACTCTAATACAAAAAAATTTTTCTTGACCCGACAATAAGTAACTTAATTTAAATTTTTTAAGCCAAAAAAAACGCCTGCATAAGCAAGCGTTTTTAGCGAATAGTTTTTCATTTTTAACTGAATGGATTATTCATCATCGTCATTCAGTGGAACAATCAACATATCAACATGGACAGTATTAATCAACTGGCGAGCTGAAGACATCAACTTGCTCCAAAAATCTTGGTGGTGACCACAGACCACTAAGTCCATATCATATTTTTTGATTGCATCAACCAAGACCTGACCAAGATCACCACTACCGCTCAATGTTTCTTGAATTTCATAACCTGCGCCTGCGGAGAGGTCTTTGAGTGAATTACGAGTTTCATCCGTGATACGCTGTTGCATGTCGCCCAAATTCACATCAATAAGGCCAGTGTAGAGATCTGAGTAGTTCACATCAACATGGATCATGGATACTTTAGCCCCGTAAGGTTTTGCCATAGAGACGGCTTTATCCAGTAATATTTTACTTTCAGGTGATAAATCTACCGCTACGAGAATATGTTTGTACGCCATAAAGTAAACTCCTTCCGAATGCTGATTTTGTGATAAGTTAAGAGCCTATCCTATTCTTAGCCTCTTAACTCACCAATCGCTTATAAATACTATACCTGCATACTATGATAGATAAGTGTCGTTTTGATCACATCTGTGCAGATTAGCCTAGTGAATCTTTCATCACATAACATTTTAGAAAACAATAACATCATCTCTACAATATTAATATATAAACGAGAGTTATGTGTGATATTTTTCAATATAAACAAGCAGTAGCCTATTTCTTAGATAATCATTCTGTTATTACACACTTTTACCCAATATCTCTTTTTTATCAGCTTAAATTCGGATAAAAATCGCTCAAAAATCCTCGGGTTTGCACTTTTTTTAGGCAACTTATTATCCTACAATAAACAATAAGCTAGCTTAACACTGTGTTTGCTTTATTTCCTTTGTAGCAACAGCGCAAGCTGATACCTAAGGAGGTGAGTATGTTCAGTATGGTTGCCTTGTTCTGGGCTTTATGCTTTTTGTGTATCATCAATATGATACGCTACTTTTCTTCCATCCGTGTTTTGCTTTATATCCTACGGGATACCGACCCGTTGCTTTATCAATCTGTCGACGGTAATGGCTTTTTCACAACCCACGGCCAGTTAAACAAACAGCTAAAACTGGTTCGTTATATCAATAGTAAGCAATACCTTGAGCATTTTGACGATGAGGTCATATTACGGTGTGAGAGGATACGCAAACAATTTCTACAAATTAGTCAGCTAAGTATCTTAGTGATTGTTAGCTTAATTTACCTACTTATTTTTGCTTAATAGCAGGGTAAAAAAACAAACTCGATACTCCACGGTTTTCAAGGCAAAAAAATAGTGATGAACTGAGCAGCTCATCACTATTATGTTGTATTCATTCTATCAACAGTTTGTGAAACTGTTCTAGATAATCATCAATGCAATCCAGTACAAACCACCAGATAGACAGATAGAAACAGGCAGTGTTAATAACCATGCCAAAGCAATACTCTTAATTGTCTTGCTCTGAACACCCCCACCGTCAACGACCATGGTTCCCGCAACTGCGGAAGATAATACCTGAGTCGTCGAAACAGGCATCCCTGTGTAGCTCGCAACACCGATTGAAACAGCGGCAGTCACCTGAGCAGAAACACCTTGCGCATATGTCATGCCTTTCTTACCGATTTTCTCACCGATAGTGACAGCAACGCGTTTCCAACCAAACATTGTTCCGAGAGACAGTGCTAAAGCAACTGAAATAATGATCCACAATGGCGCATACTCAACGGTATACAGTAAGTCATTACTCAATTTTTTCAGCAAGCTTGCATCTTGAGAGCTAGTTTCTGGCAGCTTAGCAACCGCATTTGCGGTATCAGAGATACACATTAATAAGCGACGCATATGATTACGTTGCTCTGGTGATAACTCATCGTAGCTTTGTACGCCATTCAACAGCTTTTGAGCTTGGCTCAGAACGATAGCCGTACGTGAGCTATCACAATGGAACTCTTCGCCAATTTCATCGGTGCCAGTCACTGCTGGTGTATTTTCAATTGCATGGTTGAGTGCTGGTTTATGTGTCTCATAGTATTGTTGCAAGTGAACAACAGCATCATGCGTTCTTGCGATATCGTAACCGCTTGAATTCATATTGACGACAAAACCGGCTGGCGCAACACCAATCAGTACTAACATGATAAGACCGATGCCTTTCTGACCGTCATTTGCACCATGTGAGAAACTCACGCCAACGGCGGAAAGAATCAGTGCAGTACGGGTCCAGAATGGTGGCTTGCGCTTACCATCTTTTTTCTCACGCTCTGCGGGCGTTAAGTGAATACGGCGACGTTTTTTCGTACCACTCCAGTAACGGCGTAGAACAAATATCATCAAGCCCGCGATCACAAAACCAATAGCAGGAGAAAGGATAAGGGACATGAAAATACTGATCATTTTGGGTATGTTGAGTGCATCCACAACCGATGAATCAGTCACAATTGCATTGGTTAAACCAACACCAATAATCGCCCCGATTAACGTATGAGAACTGGATGCAGGGATACCAAAGTACCAGGTTCCAAGGTTCCAGATAATTGCAGCCAATAGCAATGAAAAGACCATTGCTAGGCCGTGAGCTGAACTCACATTAAGCAAAAGATCTGTCGGCAATAGGTGCACAATTGCATAAGCAACGCTTAACCCCCCGAGCAGAACGCCAAAAAAGTTAAAAACACCCGCCATAACAACCGCGAACTGAGCGCGCATTGCACGGGTATAAATAACTGTCGCTACCGCATTCGCGGTATCATGGAAGCCATTTATAGCCTCATAGAACAGCACAAATAACAGTGCCAGTACTAACAGTAGGCCGGTGTAAAATTCCAAACCTGTAAAAAGATGTAGCATAGACGTTAAGCCATTTTATGTTGGTCATGAACGCGGCGCATTATCAGTGACAAACGCTAGCGGTGGAAGCAAAATCTAACCTTTTTTTGATTTCACTACTGTTGAAAAAAGTACAACATGATTATTATCCTATAATTATCAGCATATTACACAATTTGTTTTTATTCTGATTTTTTTTCTCTTTTTCGTTAGAATTTCACGCAAATCAGAGTAAATTCATCTTTTTTGGCGAATATCGAACGAACCGCTGATCTTTTAGAAAAACCCTAAAACCAATTTTGAGTCAGCGTCATTGATTAATCACTGACCAAAAAATAAGCCTAAAAGTTCAGCAGACCCTAATTATAATATGTATTCAATACTTTTCATCAGTTGTTACACGATACATGGTATCGCAACGATAAAAGTTTAACGAACACTAGCCACTCATAAAATTGTAGTGTCTTTTAAAATCAAACAGATAGAGAATTTCTTATTGTGAAAAATTATGACGTCATTATTCTGGGTGCAGGTGCCGCAGGACTTTTTTGTGCATCACTCGCAGGGAAGCGTGGTTTGAATACACTGGTCTTGGATAACGGAAAAAAACTTGGCAGAAAAATCCTCATGTCAGGAGGCGGGCGTTGTAACTTTACCAATATCTATGCCGAACACAGTAATTACCTTTCCGCCAACCCTCACTTTTGTAAGTCAGCACTTGCTCGCTATACACAGTGGGATTTCATTGCGTTGGTTAATAAATATAATATCCCTTACCACGAGAAAACATTAGGCCAATTATTCTGTGACAATAGCGCCCAAGATATTGTTGATATGCTCGAAGAAGAGTGCCGCTTACCCAATATCACCATAAAATTGCGTAGCGAAGTGACTGGCGTTGAAAAAATAGACAACGGTTTTGTGGTAACAGTGAACGGAAATAAAGTGAGTGCACACTCACTTGTTGTCGCAACGGGTGGCCTATCCATGCCCGGACTAGGAGCGACACCTTTTGGTTATCGAATTGCCGAACAGTTCGGTCATCAGATTTTACCAACCCGCGCAGCGTTAGTTCCTTTTACACTGCATAAGCCGCTGTTAGAGACGCTACAAGTCCTCTCGGGTGTCTCTGTTGCAGCAACCGTTACCTCCGCCGATGGTACTTTATTTAAAGAAAATATTCTTTTTACTCACCGTGGCCTATCTGGCCCCGCTATTTTACAGATCTCCAATTATTGGAACCCCGGAGAGTTTGTAAGTATTAACTTACTTCCTGAACACTCTCTGACGTATTATTTGGCTGAAGAAAAGCAAACACATCCAAACCAATCCCTTAAAACAACACTCGCCAAATTATTACCAAAACGGTTAGTTGAAGTTTTGCAAACGCTAGGCCAGATACCTGATTGCGCACTCAAACAACTTACCCACCCACAAATTGAGACACTGCATAACAACTTACATCAGTGGCAAATACAACCTAATGGTACTGAAGGCTATCGTACCGCTGAGGTCACTTTAGGTGGCGTTGATACCCGCGAAATTTCATCGAAAACGATGGGCTCACTAAAAACAGAAGGATTATATTTCATCGGTGAGGTTTTGGATGTCACAGGCTGGCTAGGCGGTTATAACTTCCAATGGGCGTGGAGTTCGGCTGCGGCTTGTGCGGAAAATCTGCCGTTACATACAGAGCAATAAACTATTTAAAGGCGTAACCTACGCAAAAAATCATTTAAAGCCACGCAATGGTTTTTGCATAAACATGATTAAACGGGGTAATAGCGAGGCATTCTAACCTCAATAATACCCCTACTTTCCCTATGTATCGTTCAAAAATCTCGCTGAACCTATAAAAAGTTAATCCATTGAAAAATAATGGATATTATTTAATTTGATAGAAATCATATAATTGCGGTTTTTATTGTAATTTATACGATTTTGATTAAAAAAAACACTTTACAAACGATAGTGATAACTATTATCATCAAATCACTACCTCGACATCACTGATACAGTCACTGTCTTGGCAGTACGACATTGCTCACATTGCTTCCAGTGTTTAGTTTAGCCAGCCTTGTGCTGGCTACTTTTTTATCTCCTGATCTTGTTCAAACTTTTTGAATTCTATGGTCAATCGTAACGGCTTCTCTCTATTATTAAATTGTTTAAACTGTCATCAACAAATTTAGCACTGTTCCAACATCGGTTGGCGATAGGCTTTTAAGGAGATGACACAATGATCTATTTACGCAAAGCAAATGAACGTGGCCATGCTAATCATGGTTGGCTAGATAGCTGGCATACTTTTTCGTTTGCCAATTATTATGATAAGCAATTTATGGGCTTCTCTGCGCTCCGTGTCATCAACGAAGACGTTATCGATGCAGGGCAAGGCTTTGGTACCCATCCTCATAAAGATATGGAGATCCTCACCTATGTTCTAGAAGGCACCGTTGAACATAAAGACAGCATGGGCAATATGGAGCAGATCCCAGCCGGTGAATTTCAAATAATGAGTGCGGGTACGGGAGTACGTCATTCTGAGTACAACCCTGATGATAAAAACCGCCTTCACCTTTATCAAATCTGGATTTTGCCGGAAAAGGCCGGTATCGAGCCACGTTATGAGCAAAAACGTTTTGATTCAAAGGATGGGAAACAGCTGGTGCTATCACCTGATGCGAGAGATGGCTCGCTAAAAGTGTATCAAGACATGACATTGTGGCGTTGGGCGTTATCGAACAATGACACCCAAACCTATGCGATTGCCGACAAACGCGTTGTTTGGATCCAAGTGGTTAAAGGCAACATCGAGGTTAATGGCCAAACTGCCACAACCAGCGATGGCTTAGCGATCTGGCAAGAAGCTAGCCTCACAATGACAGCGAGTGAAGACAGCGAAATTTTACTGTTTGATTTACCTGCGGCTGACTAATAGATGACTGCATGCAGATTTACCCACTCAATAAAAAACAAAGGCCCTGAATTCAGGGCCTTATAATTATTTGTTCAACAAACCCATTACAGTTTAGGGCCTGCTTTCACTAATGCTGCACCTGCTGGCGTGTCAGTATATTTGTCGAAGTTCTTCACGAAACGATCAGCCAAGTCTTTCGCTTTCTCATCCCATTGTGATTTATCAGCATAGGTATTACGAGGGTCAAGGATATTGGTATCAACGCCCGGTAATGCTGTTGGAACTTCCAAATCAAAGATTGGCAGCTTAATGGTATCTGCTTTTTCGATATCACCACTTAAGATAGCGTCAATAATAGCGCGCGTATCTTTAATAGAAATACGTTTACCAGTACCGTTCCAACCCGTATTCACTAAGTAAGCTTTCGCGCCGGCAGCTTCCATACGCTTAACTAATACTTCAGCATATTGTGTTGGGTGCAGTGATAGGAATGCCGCACCAAAACAGGCAGAGAAGGTTGGTGTTGGTTCAGTGACACCACGCTCAGTACCTGCCAATTTAGCCGTAAAGCCAGATAGGAAATGATACTGTGTTTGCTCTGGCGTCAAACGTGAAACTGGAGGTAACACCCCAAACGCATCTGCCGTTAAGAAAATGACTTTCGTCGCGTGACCCGCTTTAGAGACTGGCTTAACAATGTTTTCGATATGGTAGATTGGGTAAGAAACACGCGTGTTTTCTGTTTTCGAACCATCGTCAAAATCAACGCTACCATCCGCTAGTACCGTGACGTTTTCTAACAGAGCATCACGTTTGATGGCGCCATAGATATCTGGCTCGGCTTCTTTAGAAAGGTGGATAGTTTTTGCATAGCAACCACCTTCAAAGTTAAACACACCATCGTCATCCCAACCGTGCTCATCGTCACCGATTAGCTTACGTTTTGGATCTGTAGACAATGTTGTTTTACCTGTACCAGACAGGCCGAAGAAAATAGCGACATCGCCTTTTTCACCAACGTTAGCAGAACAGTGCATTGATGCGATGCCTTTAAGTGGCAGCAGGTAGTTCATCATTGAGAACATACCTTTTTTCATTTCGCCGCCGTACCAAGAACCACCGATTAACTGCATGCGCTCTGTTAGGTTGAAAGCCACAAAGTTTTCTGAGTTCAGACCTCGCTCTTTCCAATTTGGGTTAGTGCATTTTGCACCGTTCATAACGATAAAGTCTGGCTCAAAACCAACCAGTTCTGCGTCAGTTGGGCGAATAAACATGTTTTTAACGAAATGCGCCTGCCATGCCACTTCCGTGATAAAACGCACTTTTAAGCGAGTGTCCGCATTCGCGCCACAGAATGCATCAACGATAAACAAACGTTTACCTGATAGCTGCTCTGTCACTAAATGTTTTAATTCACTCCAAACTTCTTGGGTCATTGGTTTGTTGTCGTTTTTACCTTTGCCCTGATCAGCCCACCAGACAGTATCACGGGTGACATCATCACGCACAATGTACTTATCTTTTGGTGAACGACCAGTAAAAATACCGGTATCAACCGCAACAGCACCTAACGTGGTCACTGTGCCACGCTCATAGCCTTCTAATCCAGGTTTAGTTTCTTCCTTGAATAGCAGTTCATAACTAGGGTTATAGACAACTTCGGCTACATCATGAATGCCATATTGTTCGAGTTCCTTCGGGGTAATACTTTTAGCGCTCATTATTATTGCTCCTGGTAATCATAACTAATCTACAGATGATCATAATTCTTTACGACTAATTAACAGCGATAGCTATCAAAGAATTGAAAATGTATAATTTTTTTTAATTCATTATGAGACTTAGAGCACGTAATAAGCCTTTAAAATTATAAAAAAAGGGTGCAAAATTGCACCCTCGTCACATAATTAGGTTGCTAAATCGTATCAGTGAAGTTGCTGATTTTGCTCATTTTTCAACCCTTGAATATCGGATTCAATAAATACGTAGTGTGAGCCACAATATTCACACTCCATATCAATTTTTCCATCTTTTTGCAATATATCGATAACATCTTCTTCAGGTAAAGTCATTAATGTGCTTTCACAACGCTCCCGTGAGCAAGTGCAACGAAATTCAACGGATTGTGGGTCGTATAGCGTAACATCTTCTTCATGATATAAACGATGTAGCACCTCTTTGACATCCAGCTCACTCAACTCTTCGCCTTTAATGGTCGCGGTCAACTGCACTAAGTGATCAAAGATATCATGGCTACCTTCATCCGCAGCAGGGAGTACTTGCAGTAACATGCCGCCGGCAATCGCTTTACCTTGTGATTCACCAACGCGAATAAACAAGCGCGTTGGTAACTGTTCTGACTGCATAAAGTAAGCATCAATGCACTCTTCTAGCGTTTCACCTTCGATTGCAACAATCCCTTGATAACGCTCCCCTTGATTGGGTGTGATAGTAATGACCATATAGCCATTACCAATCATCTGCTTTAGTGTGCTCCCAGCAACCACGGGGCCATCAACACGCGCAACACCCCGCATTTGTTGTAAGTTATTGCCATTAATAACAGCCAAATTCACTGGGCCATCACCTTGGATTTGTACAGTAATATCACCGTCAAATTTCAATGTTGCGGTAAGCAGGCTGGTAGCAACAAGCAATTCACCTAATAGTCCTTTAACGGCATCTGGGTAGTCATGATTGTTCAGGATCTGCTGAAATGTCTCATCGACAGTGATCATCTCCCCACGTACAGCATGCTGTTCAAAAAGGAAACGGTGGAGTAGGTCTTGTTTAGCCATAATTTCTCTCTATTGCTTATGAGAGGCCTCGTTAAAAACCTCTCACCTTGATTAAAATGTTTTTAAATACGAATAACATCAACGGTTACACGTCATGGGAATTTGTCTGCTTAAATTTTAGCAGGGTTCGACGCTCTTTTTTATCGGGTCGCCGTTCTGGATGCGGCATCGTTAATGCGTTCATCTTCCGAGCTTGGGCCAATTTTTCACGCTGCTCTTGGCTCTCGGGGGTTTCACGATAAAGTAATTGGGCTTCTGGAGCGCCTCTGCGCTGACCACTCACTTCCAATACTTCGACAGTCCGTTCATCATTACCTTGCCTTAGCCTGATTAACGCATTCAGTTCAACAATTTTACCGGGCTTGGTCCTTTGCCCGTTGTAATGAACTTTTCCGCCATCAATCATATCGCGAGCTATCGAGCGTGTTTTGTAAAAACGCGCTGCCCATAACCATTTATCTAGGCGAACTTGTTCTGTAGGTGATTGTTTCATGATGTTATCCTCAGTGCCAATCTTTAAAATGAGGCCTCCATCATTTAGAAACTAACTTTGATTGGAGGGATTGTCTGCCTCAAAGCACTTATCATAATATCGTTTAATATTACGTAATCGCTTTTTATTATTCATGATACGGAATATGACTAAAGTACCATTTAATAACACGCCAATGCCGAGAAAGAGAGTGAATAAGGAACTGATCACATATTGCGACAATACCTTCTCATCCGGTTTGCTATGAAGGGTGATATGTAATGTCCCGTTCGCATCCGTCGACAAATCCGTGATAATACCTTCGACATCAAACGGGGTGTTGATAAGCAAGCCCGCTATCCGTTTAAGCTCCACCCAGCGTTGCAAAGGCGTCATATCATTGAATGTGCTCCCCACGATAAAATCGACGAGCGCTTTATTTTCATCACTGATCAGTAGCACGCCACCCGGTGGAGGGCTATTCAGTTTTGCAGCCTCTTTTTCAACTTCGACTTTGATAAATTCATATGTGGTGACTTCAACTAGCTTTTCCAAGGCCTCGGCACTACCTGCGCGTAATAAAACATGAGCGCCACTTAATTTCCCTGTGGACGCTTTAACAACAAGTGTTCCCCAATCATCGGTGCTGCCTAAATTGGTTAGCGCACTTTTCAGCTTAGAGCAGGCATGTTCTTGGTAACATAACTCGTTGGTTTTCAATATTATTTCAGAGAAATCAAAAATAATATTCATCCCTGATTTCATAATATCACGCTGTAAGCGCGGGTTAACCCCAACACTGTTTTTTTCAGGGTGTAGCTGCTTTTGCACTGTATTAAGTAGCCTAATTGCGCGCTCTATCACTTCAGATTCCGGGTCTGGCGTCAAATTCATATTGTTCCAATACACACCTGAACAATCAAAAGGCGCAAACTGAGCATGATTCGTATCAGACAGATTAGGCGGCCGATAGCACATCCCAACCCCTTTCGCACTTAAACTATCACCAACTTTTAATTTTCGCGTTTCCAGTTCAGCCACATTCATGACCTTGATCTTTTCAGCACCCTCAAGCCATGCAAACCCGAGTTTGATGGGTAAGCACATGGATTGATAGGAAAACATCAAAAATAAAACCAGTAAACCAGTTGCGAGTATCAGGAGATTTTTTTTATATCGCCGATAAGGGTAATAGCGCTCCTCTTCGTGCAATGATAGAAATTGCCCATGCCGCAAAACCTGCCCTGACGGGTACATGTCTATCTGAGTCGCTTTGTTTAACTCATGGTGGATATAAGGTTCCCAATGGGAAGGGTAATAGAGATCGATCCCCCCTATAGAGACGGTCGATGATTGCCTTTTATCTAATTCCCCATACAGTTCCCACCGTTTCGGTTGCCCAAAAACGCACTGCACATCTTGTAATTTCTTAGGGAAGACACGTAAGCGAAAGAGAGCCAATAGGCCCGCAACAAAACAGAAAAAGGCTCCGACAAACCCCCATGACTGCAAAAAAGGAATGGCAATTAGTGCTAAATACCCAAGTAAAAAGCTCAAACAAATCAGTAAAGTGCCTAGCCAACCAGAGGAATGATTTAGCCGATGCTCCTCAATAGTTTCTTTGCGAACACGCAATACTTGAACATTAGGTTCTCCTCTTTCATGAATTGCCGCTTCAGGGGTAACAATTTCCTGAATATCATCAGAGGTCCACTCATAATTAAAATCTTTTAACGAGAAATTATTTAGAGAAATAATTAATGGTAGATGGTTAGTTTCAACTAACTCCATCACATTTTTTTGCTGTAAATAAGGTTCAAGCTGGTGGGGAAGTTTAACTTCAATGGTATCAATAAAATAACGCCAACTATTCGCTTGCTCTTGCCGCAAATTAAATCGAGTGACTGAATTACACACCGTTGCGATCACGGCATTTTTCTTCAATTGCCACGGTGTTTGCTCAGCGCTTTGGGAAGGAAAAGGGTTGGTACGTAAGTACTGAGAGATGATTTGATAGTCGTTATCTATCATCTTCCGGTAAGATGGCTCAGCTTGAGAAGGGATCTGATAGACACCAGAATTCCGCCCCCGCCTGAAATACAGAAAGGAAGCCATTATAGTTAGGCTAATTATAAAAATAGCCATTATAATGACGTAAGTAAGCATTTTTTCCCCAGTGAAATAATATCAAGAAAAGCATAGCAATCACGGCGCTATCGCTATATAAGCCAATTCCTATTCTATTTTTAGTTTTTATGTTAATTTACAATATGTTGTAATTAAAAAATTTTATTTATTAATCTGTGCTCTTTTTATACACTTCATATATACATAAAACAATTCAAGTTGTATGTTTGTATACATGCTAAGTACGCCATTTTAATATAAAACCTAAGAGACGAAGCACTGTACCTTATTATCATACCTCTCACACAACTAGAAGTGCGATAGGTATACTAACAGCATTTTATCAACCCGATAATCTCTATCAATTTTTTTTGATATGGGTCATAGTTAACAACAGTGTAATAGCGACATTGTAGCGTCGCTGATATTTTTATTCACTCACCCTATTCGGGAATTGTTATGACTGAGCTTAAAAAGCCAAAAATCTTGAATATTCAGGATGTTGCTCATTCCAAGTTATTCAGTATCCAATCTGTTGACCTCGAGTTTAGCAACGGCGAAAAACGCATTTATGAAAGGATGCGTCCAGGGAAACGTGAGGCCGTACTCATTGTTCCTATCATCAATGATAGTTTGATCCTAATCCGTGAATACGCTGTCGGTATTGAAGATTACGAATTAGGGTTCCCTAAAGGCGCTATCGATCCCGGTGAAACCCCAATAGAAGCAGCACAACGCGAGTTAAAAGAAGAAATCGGTTTTGGTGCCAATCACATCACACAAGTGGCGAAACTCACCATGTCACCCTCTTACTTCTCTAGTAAGATGAATATTCTCATCGCAAGCGACCTCTACCATGAAAAGCTAGAAGGGGATGAACCAGAGCCTTTACAACAGGTTAGATGGCCAATTGCACGCATGATGGAGTTACTTGAACACCCTGATTTCAATGAAGCGCGTAATATCAGTGCCTTATTCTATCTTGAGCGTTATTTAAAAAAATACAATTAGCGCCATTTTTCCAAATAGATCACCGATTAATTTTTGCGTTAAAAATAAATAGGAAAATCAATACAACGATTTTCCTATTTAACATTTACTCTCTTGTTAGCTCCCCTTTGAACAGGGAGCCAAACACATTAGAACAGCTCTTGGCTTTCGCCACCCTCTTCAAAGATAGTCGTTCCAACCTCTTGAATAGCATGCTCTTTAGGCTCAGTACCCTCAATAAAATACTCTTTACGAGAATTGCCTAGCTTACCCGTCCGACTATCAATAGAAACAGCAATGATCCCTTTCGGTGGCTTCATCATCGTAACCGGTACACCTTCTAAGATTGACTTCATAAAGTCATCCCATATTGGTTGAGCGCTTTTCGCCCCCGCTTCACCACCGCTGATTGCAGTGCGCCCTAAGGTACGCCTATTATCATCAAAACCAATCCAAGCCGAGGCGACAACATCAGGGCCGTAACCGGAGAACCAAGCATCTTTCGAGCTATTCGTTGTGCCTGTTTTACCACCAATATCACGGCGACCACCTAGATCTCTCGCTGCACGCCAGCCAGTACCTAACCAACCTGGTTCACCATAGATATTCGTCATCATTGCATCCCTAATTAAGAACGCTAAAGGTGTGCTGATAACATGAGGCGCATACATATCTTGAGGTGTCGCTTCTTTTGGTGCCGCAGATGTCACTTCCATCGTTGGCTCTTGCTCCGTTGGTTTATCATCTGATTGAGTAATTTCTTCTGTCGACTCGTCATCAACACCTTTAAGGGCGATCGTACGCTCCGTATTTCCATAAATCACTGGAATATCAGTACAATCAGGGCAAGCTATTCTTGGATTAGCTTCAAAAAGCACCTCACCCTCTGCATTCTCAATTTTTTGGATATAGTAAGGGTCAATCAGATAACCACCATTCACCATCACCGCATAGCCTCGCACCATCTGCATTGGCGTAAATGATGGCGCACCGAGCGCTAAGGCTTCAGTCCGATTGATATTTTCCGCAGGGAAGCCAAAACGTGTGAGGTAATCGGCTGCATAGTCAACCCCCATCGCTCTCATGGCGCGTACCATAACCACGTTCTTTGATTCACCTAACCCTTGTCTTAAGCGGATAGGGCCTGCATAACGAGGTGGTGAGTTTTTCGGCCGCCAATCTGACCCTGCTCCCGCATCCCAACGACTGATAGGAACATCATTTAACAGTGATGCCAACGTCAAACCTTTATCCATCGCTGCTGTATACAAGAAAGGTTTGATATTCGAGCCAACTTGGCGTAATGACTGAGTGACGCGGTTAAACTCACTCATATTAAAGTCAAAGCCACCCACTAAGGCGATAATCGCACCATTATTTGGGTTCAATGCCACAAAAGCCCCGTTAACTTCAGGAACCTGTCCCAGCCACCAAATATCTTTTACTTTGCGGATCCAAACTTGCTCACCTGCTTTCATCACCGCATTCACTTTACTTGGCATGGCACCTTGCTGGGTATCGGAAATAAATTTACGCGCCCAACGCACACCCGCTAAAGTGATTTTCTCTGTTGAGCCATCGGCCAATTGCACCGTCGCTTCGCTGTCCGTTGAGGAAAGGACAACAGCAGGTAATAATGGCCCATAAACAGGGGATTTTTTAAGTTTTTCGATAATTTTTTCTGTCGTCCAAGCAGGCTCTCCTGCTGTCCACAACACGTCTGCTGGCCCGCGATAACCATGACGGACATCATAATCAATTAAATTATTGCGTACCGCATCAGTGGCTGCGAGTTGGTCTTTGCGAATAACCGTTGTGTAGACTTTGTAACCGTCAGTATAAGCATCTTCACCATGTTGCTCATACAATGTTTGGCGTGCCATTTCGGCGAGGTAAGGCGCTGAGAAATCAATTTTCGGTGCGTGATAAGACGCTTCAATTCGCTCATTTTTTGCCTGTTCATATTCCGCTTGGGTGATGTATTTTTCTTCTAGCATACGCCCAAGCACCACATTACGACGGCTAATCGCTTTTTCATAAGAGAATAAAGGGTTTGATGTCGAAGGTGCTTTTGGTAAACCCGCGATCATCGCCATTTCACTGAGCGTTAATTCATTGACCGTTTTACCAAAATACACATACGCGGCTGCGCCAACCCCATATGCACGGTTACCAAGGTAAATTTTATTGAGATACAGTTCCATGATCTCATTTTTGGTGAATAACTGCTCAATTCTCACCGCAAGAAAGACCTCTTTTACCTTACGCATTATGGTTCTTTCTGGGCTTAAGTAAAAGTTTCTGGCTAATTGCTGGGTGATTGTACTCGCCCCTTGGGAAGCACGACCCGAAGATGCCATTACCGTAACGGCACGGAAAATACCCACAGGGTCGATACCATGATGCTCATAAAAACGGCTATCTTCCGTTGCAATAAAGGCCTTGATCATCAGGGGTGGGATATCAGCTAATGGCAGCGGAATACGGCGTTTTTCACCATATTGTGCAATTAATTCACCATCAGCACTGAAGATTTGCATCGGCGTTTGTAGGCGGATGTCTTTCATTGTTGCGACGTCAGGTAACTCATTTTCGACATATTTGTACATGCCAAAAATCGAGGCGGTTCCCAAAAAAATGCAACAAATAACAATAATAAAAAAATATTTTACGAACTTCACCGGATAATTCCCATACTCAACAGACAGGAGGGTTTAGATATAGCTGGCGCGTAGTATAAAGCTTATACAGCTCAATAGAAATCGTAATTTATTTGTTGATGATAAGGAAATTATCTATGTATTCACAAAAATGGAACATCGGAATAGACCTTTGCCAAGCCTCAATTCAACTTGTTGCCACAAAACAAAACCGCAAACGGCGGTACTTATGCGAGTGTTGGCAACATAATATTCCAAACGAAATCACCAGCCAATCTGAACATGATAGATACGAGATGCTACTGAAAATTTTAATACAATGGCGTCGGAAATTACCTAAAAATTGTCAGGTCTCAATGGCATTTTCTGCTCTGAAAACATTAAAACAGCAAGTGACTTTACCTGAACAAGTGACTTTAAAGCAACCTGAGCTAGGTTGGTATTTACAAAGCTGTGCCGAAAAATTGTTTCCACTAAGTTCAGAAGATTTGGTGATCGATTATCGTGTGATAGACAATCGAGCCTACCTAAACGGGGTACGTAAGTCAGAGATCGTGTTTTGGCAAAATTTATTACATGACAGTGGCTTCTTGTTAACCGCAATTGATGTCGCCCCTTGTGTCTTACGTTACATTGCACGCTATGCTGGGTTACCCGATGAGAGTTGGCTAATACATTATCGCCAAGGGGAGTGGCTATGGACTGGCCCCGTCAGTCAACCTGCAACTTATAATCAAATCCAAGAAAATGACATCACCACACTTCCACAAATTATCGCTCTACTCAATGAAAACAATGGGCCACTAAAATTGCCTCTCTATTATATCGGCGATCACCATAAGTCTCAGGCAGTACATTCATGGAGCCTATTGCAAGCCTTTCATAACCATACCGTTAGGCTCCCTCACCAACTCGGTGATTTTGTGGTTGCAACAGGTTTAGCGTTACGCGATAAGGATCGTGACCATGTATCAAGTTAATTTTTTACCTTGGCGGCAACAGCGTATTACTCGCAATAAACGGCGGTGTTTCGCGCTATTTATTCTGCAAAGTTGTCTAGTCGCGATCGTGGTTATCTACAATTCTTCACAACAGCAGTTCGAACAAACACAGTGGCAGATCACCAAAATGCAACTCGAACAACATGTCGCGCAAAAGCAGCAACAGATAAAGGTGATTAACGAAAAACAAGCCAAGCTCGCTGAATGGCAAACGCACCGACAACACCTTAATCGGCAAGCACAAAGTAACCGAACTCGGTTAAATCTTCTTTATAAGCTGCCTGAACTTACACCGCAAAAAAGCTGGCTCGCGAAGGTCTCACTCACTGGTAATAACCTAGAAATAGCTGCTGTTAGCTATGATTTTCACGATATTAGCCAATTGATCACTCGCTTAGAAAGCAACCCGTTATTGCATCAAGTACAACTCATAAAAATGGGGAAAACTCGTCAGGTTAACTACTTGCATGTAAGTGCACACTATCAGGAGGAGACGAATGAATGATAATGCCTCTGGGTTTTGGTATCGCCCTTTTTGGCAACAAACTATTCCTCTTTGGGTTGCTACGATTGCTATCTTACTGGCTTACACCTTTTTTTATTGGCAGGAAGTGGAGTCTCAACTGACTGAACTTAAAAATAAAACTCAGCATATCGCCTCTCAATCACAACAATATACGCAGGCACTAACACAACTTCCTTCACTCCATCAACTTGAGCAACAAATGGTGGCTCTGGAGCAAGAATTAACATTATCAAAACAAAACGCAACACAATTTGTGGCTCATATACAACACATGGTTACCCAAACAAAGGTCGTACTTAACCGTTTACAACCCTCGGCGGCTGTAGCGACCAATGAGCAGCGTTATCAGGTTGAAGTTCAAGGTGATTACCCGCAAATTTACCGCTTCATCCATGCCATTATCACGCCCGCATCATACCAAACAGGTCTCATTTCTGAGGTACGTTTTTCGCCTCGCAATGGCGAGTTAACAGCCACATTCACCCTCTCATTTATCAAGGATGATATTAATGAACAATAAACTGTTTTTAGCTGTAATCATTGTTTTTACTATTCCCTTAAACGTGATCGCTCAAGAGATGCGCGACCCTTTCATCCCTCTGCCTTTAGATGAAACTCACCAAAAGCTCGCCTCTCCCTCACCAACTCCCTCTCATCAACCCGTCGAGAATCCATTCATCGAAAAAATCTTTAAACTCACATCCATAAGTGCAACAGATGCCCTCGAACAGTTAAAACACCCTGAAAATGCTTTATTATCGAGCCAAGCTACCGCCATCAGCCACTTTGCAACAAATAGTTTAGTGATAAAAGAGACAAAAACCCGCTTACAACTGATTGAAGAGTGGTTAAAGCAACTTGATGTTCCTAAACAGCAAGTCCAAATTACCGCACACATTATCAGCAGCAGCCGGACAGCCCTGCAAGAGTTAGGCTTGGAGTGGGGAATGTTATCGGGTAGCCCCAATAATAGCCGTTACCAGCGTTATAACCGCTATGACTCTTCATCAGGTCAGTTTAATTTACTTCGGCTGGGCGAAGGGCTGTTAGAACTTAAACTTAATGCTTTAGAAAAAGAAAATTTGCTCTCTATTATCGCAAGCCCTCGTTTGATGGCTTCACACAAACACCCCGCCAGTATTCAGCAAGGGTCTGAAATCCCCTATGTCACTAGCACAGAAAAGAAAACACACGTTCAGTTTAAAGATGCGGTATTAGGAATGGAGGTCACGCCAACTCTCTCACGCGGAGATCACGTTGAGCTACTACTGAAAATCAGTCATAACTCCCCTGATAAAGCGATTACCACCAGTGATGAACACTATTTAGCGATCAATAAGCAAGAAATCGCTACCTCTGTCACGATACGCAACAATGAAACATTGATACTCGGCGGCATTTTTCAACAGAAGCAAGAAAAAACAGAAACAGGCCTACCTTTTCTTTCCAACATTCCCCTTTTGGGAAAGTTATTTACCAATACAGGTGAACATATTGACCGTAGAGTTCTTGTGGTTTTTATCACACCAAAGCTGATCAATATTTAGATAAAAAAATAATATTGATACTTCAAGTAGTTGAATGAATATAAAGGAAATGTGAGCAGAGAAAATTATTTTTTATGCCATAAACTTACCGGATAAATTTGACGCTGACGTCGTTTTAGCATACAAGGTTACCCATTGAGTGTTCTAACTATCAGTAGATTAAAGAACAAGCTATCAGCCGCTTATAAAATAGCCGCAATCAATTTGCTCTATAAATTAACACGTTCCTCTGCTTTTATATGCAGTGGCAATACTGTTAAAACTCATGTTGAACAAAACGTTAGGCAAAATAGACGGCATAATAAAAGAAACCAGTAACACAAATGTGGCACTTTGTTCGCTCAGTGCCACATTTATATAGTTGCAATTCAGGTTGATGTATTGAGATAATTTTCTTATCTGATCTCACTTATCACTCATGAGGTTTCAGTTTAGGTCCCGTCGCTAATTCGATTGGCGGGGCGGGTTATCATTAACGAATAATCGTAGTAATACCAAAAAACATGGCAGAGAAACGCAATATCTTTCTGGTTGGACCGATGGGTGCCGGCAAAAGCACTATTGGTCGTCAATTGGCTCAACAGCTTAATATGGAGTTTTTCGACTCTGATCACGAGATTGAAAAACGTACAGGTGCAGATGTAGGCTGGGTCTTTGACCTAGAAGGCGAGGAAGGCTTCCGCGAGCGCGAAGAAAAAATCATCAATGAGCTTACCGAAAAACAAGGCATCGTACTGGCAACGGGTGGCGGTTCAGTAAAATCGAAAGAAACTCGCAATCGCCTATCTGCTCGTGGTGTTGTTGTGTATCTCGAAACCACTATCGAGAAACAGTTGTCTCGAACTCAACGTGATAAAAAACGGCCACTATTACAAGTGGATGAACCGGCTCGTGAAGTTCTTGAAAAATTGGCATCTGAACGCAACCCAATGTATGAAGAAATTGCTGATATCACCATTCATACTGATGAGCAAAGTGCCAAAGTTGTCGCAAGCCAAATCATTGAGCTGTTAGAAAAAAACTAACTTAACATTACTCATGGCAACAAGGTAAAGCAAGATGGAAAAAGTCACTGTTACTCTGGATGAACGCAGTTATCCAATCACAATTGCTCCGGGTCTTTATAACCAACCAGATGCTTTTTGGCCACTCAAAGCGGGTCAACGAGCTATGTTGGTGACCAACGAGACACTTGCGCCTATCTATCTTGAGAAAGTGACGCGTGCTCTTGAAGCAGCAGGGGTAACAGTAGATTCAATCATTTTACCGGATGGGGAACAGTATAAATCCTTGTTCATTATGAACGATGTTTTCACTGCCTTACTCGAAAAACGCCATAATCGCGATACCACCCTCATAGCACTTGGTGGGGGTGTTATCGGTGACCTAACAGGTTTCGCCGCAGCAAGTTATCAACGTGGGGTTCGTTTTATCCAAGTACCAACCACCTTGTTATCACAAGTAGATTCATCCGTAGGCGGCAAAACCGCGGTAAACCATCCATTAGGCAAAAATATGATCGGGGCATTTTATCAGCCCGCCTCTGTCATCATCGACCTTGATTGCTTAAAAACGTTACCGAAAAGAGAGCTTTCATCTGGTCTTGCTGAGGTCATCAAGTATGGCATCATCCTTGATGGGGAGTTTTTCAGCTGGCTAGAAGCGAATATCGACGCTCTAATGGCTCTTGATAATCAAGCCATGGCTTACTGCATCCGTCGCTGCTGTGAATTAAAAGCACAGGTCGTCGCGGCTGATGAGAAAGAGACTAGCGGCTTAAGGGCGCTACTTAACCTTGGCCATACTTTTGGTCATGCTATTGAAGCCCATATGGGCTATGGCGTTTGGCTGCACGGTGAAGCCGTCGCAGCAGGTATGGTGATGGCGGCTAAAACGGCAGAACGCATAGGCACATTCACCGCACACCAAACTCAGCGAATTATCGCCTTGTTAGAACGCGCTGAGCTACCTGTGACGGGTCCTGAGCAAATGAAACCGGATGACTATTTACCTCATATGATGCGGGATAAAAAGGTCATGGGCGGGAAACTCCATCTTATCTTACCTACCACAATCGGCCATGCAGAAATGCGCTCAGATATTGAAACACAAACAGTACGAGATGCGATATCGTCCTGTTTACCCGAAACCTAAGCCATCTTGTGTGATTATCAGCCAGAAACAGATAAAACCATCCAGATAATTTGAGGTTTTAAAATGTTTCTGGCAGATATGTCTTAAAATCGTTAAATTATAAGCTATGCCTAAAGTTTCAGGTTACAACACACTCTCAAACACTTAGACTTTTAGACATGCAATATCATATGTCGTATTAATCATATGAAGACGATATGACAAGTATAAGACTATCCTTTGCAACATCGCGGGTATACACTATTTACTCGTGAAGAGGCCGTAATGAAAAGAGAAATTTTATCTCGATTACAAGGTGATATTTATTCGGGAGGGCAAAATGGACGAATTTAAACCAGATAATCAGCCTAATACACAAAATGATCTACGGCCAGATACATCCGACCGACCGGCAGGTCGTAGCCGTCCATCATCAACAGCAAAACCTAAACTCACGATATCTCGCCAACATATTATGATTGGTGTAGGTGTTTTGGTGCTGTTATTACTGATTATCGCCATTAGCTCAGCCTTAAAAGCTCCAACAGAGCATGAAAAGCAGCAAACTGATACAACGGCAAACGAGCGTAATATCGATTTGTCTAGCTCTTCATCGCTTAGCAATAATCAAAGCCCATCAGGCCAGGCACAAGAGATAAACGTACCGCCTGTGAACCCAGTACCTACCCAAGGTACTCAACAGCAACAAACAAATAATTATGGTGAACGGATTGAAATCCCGGGTGATGTTGTCGATGCCCTAAACCAAGGTCAATCACTCAACCAAGGCACGGCGAATACGCCGGCACAAAATATTGCACCGCCTCCTGTGACACAAACGCCACCGGCCCAAAAGCCACAAACGGTGCCTGCAAAACCAGAGAGGACGCAAACAAAGCCTGTTGAAACTAAACAACCGGCTCAACCTAAGCAGCCAGCAAAAACAACCACGGCGAACCAAAATCAAAGTGGTAACTTAATGTCAGCGCCTGCGAGTAACTACACATTACAATTAAGCAGTGCAAGCCGTTCTGATACACTAGAAGCTTTCGCTAAACAACATAAACTCAATAACTATAAAGTTTATAAAACAATCCGTAATGGGCAAACTTGGTATGTTCTGATCCACGGCAACTATCGCTCCGTCAATGAAGCTAAAAGCGCTATTGCGACTTTACCAGCCGAAATTCAAGCGAAAAAACCATGGGTTAGAAATATGAAGCAAGTTCAACAGGATCAGAAATAACAACGTTTTATAGCGGGCGCATTATGCTGTCCTGACAGAGTACCCAATACTACTCTAAACGTTTGTAACAATAAGACGGCATGAAAAAAACACGCGCTTTTTTGAAATGGGCCGGCGGCAAATACCCTCTAGTGGAAGATATCAAAAAACATCTTCCACAGGGTGATTGCTTGATCGAGCCCTTTGTAGGAGCAGGTTCTGTTTTCCTAAATACCAGCTACGATGCTTATGTCCTAGCTGATATCAACAGCGACCTCATTAACCTCTACAATACCGTAAAATACCGTACAGACTCTTTCATCGGAGAAGTACGCGAGATCTTTACGCCTGAATTTAATACCGCCGAGCAGTATTACATTAAACGTCAAGAATTTAACCAATCTACAGACCCTATCAAACGTAGCGTATTATTTTTATATCTAAATCGCCACTGCTACAACGGGCTATGTCGTTATAATTCACGCGGCGAATTTAATGTGCCTTTTGGTCGTTATAAAAAGCCCTACTTTCCAGAAGAAGAACTACTGTGGTTTGCCGATAAAGCGCAAAAAGCGACCTTTGTGACCCAAGATTATGAAAGTACGCTGCTATCTGCGGAATCAGGCTCGGTCGTTTATTGTGACCCTCCGTATGCTCCGCTTTCCGAAACAGCGAACTTTACGGCCTATCACACCAATGCCTTTAGCGCTCAAGAACAACAAAATCTTGCGCGATTAGCCCATTATTTGTCTTCAGATCGCAAAATTCCGGTTCTGATTTCAAATCATGACACGCCAGCAACAAGAGAGTGGTATCATCAAGCTAAATTACACATTGTCAAAGTGCGTCGAACAATCAGTCGAAACATACTTAATCGCGCGAAAGTCAATGAGTTGTTGGCACTATATAACGGGGAGCCTGCGCTAAAACTCCCCAAAAACGCTGATAAGAAAAACATCAAGCGCCTCTCGTCTGGCGTGGAATGACTCTCAGGTGACGTTTAAATAATCGGAGACAATAATGAAAGATTTTCTCATTGCCCCATCTATTTTATCTGCAGATTTTGCCCGTTTAGGCGAAGATACCGCAAAAGTACTAGCCGCTGGCGCGGATATCGTGCATTTTGACGTTATGGACAACCACTATGTTCCTAACCTCACGTTCGGTGCACCGATTTGTAAAGCCCTACGCGACTACGGAATTACTGCGCCAATCGATGTCCACTTGATGGTTAAACCTGTCGACAGAATTATCCCTGACTTTGCAAAAGCAGGCGCAAATCATATCAGCTTCCACGTTGAAGCCAGCGAACATGTCGATAGAACACTACAGTTAATCAAAGAACATGGCTGTACTGCTGGCCTCGTTTTCAACCCAGCAACACCATTGAGCCACCTAGAGTATGTGATGGATAAAGTCGATATGATCCTACTCATGTCGGTAAACCCAGGCTTTGGTGGTCAATCCTTTATTCCACATACGCTGACTAAATTGCGCCAAGTCCGTAAAATGATCGATGAAAGTGGCTATGATATTCGTTTAGAAATCGATGGCGGTGTTAAAGTTGATAATATTGCCGAAATTGCCGCTGCTGGTGCCGACACCTTTGTTGCAGGATCTGCAATTTTTGGTCAGCCTGATTACAAAACCGTCATTGATCAAATGCGTAAGGAATTACAAAAGGTATCTCAATGACACAACCGAGTTTAGAAAACATCAAAGCAATTGCCTTTGATTTAGATGGTACTCTCGTTGACAGTGCCGGTGGATTAGCTGAAGCGCTAGATAACGCATTAAAAGAACAAGGTTTTCCACCAGCAGGGAAAGAGCGTGTTTCAATTTGGGTAGGTAACGGTGCCGATGTCATGATTGAACGCGCATTAACATGGGCGGGAGCAACCATCACTCCCGAGCTTCACCAAGCGACCCGTGACAGTTTTGATAAATTCTATGCCACCGCTGTGACAACGGGCAGCGAACTATTTCCAGAAGTCAAAGAGACGTTAGAAAAGCTCGCATTCCATAACATCCCTATGGCCATAGTGACCAATAAACCCACACCTTTTATCGCGCCATTACTGAAAAAATTAGCCATTGATCGCTATTTTTCGTTAGTGCTTGGCGGCGATGATGTGAAAGAGAAAAAGCCACACCCAGCGCCACTGTATTTCACCATGGGCAAGCTTGGTTTACGTAAAGAGGAATTGCTTTTTGTCGGTGATTCCCGTAATGATATTATTGCGGCAAAAAGCGCACAATGCCCTAGCGTTGGCCTAACTTACGGTTATAACTATGGTGAATCAATCGCTCTGAGTGAGCCTGACTGTGTATTAACACACTTTTCAGATATCCTGCCTACCATCGGTTTATCTGACACAAAATAATTAAAGGATATAAAAAGAAATGAGTGAACCCACTGAAAAACAAAAGCAAACCCAAAAACCTATCGTATTCAGCGGCGCGCAGCCTTCCGGTGAATTGACCATCGGTAACTACATGGGTGCGCTACGTCAGTGGGTACAAATGCAAGATGATTACGACTGCATCTATTGTATCGTTGACCAACATGCGATCACTGTACGTCAAGACCCTGACGAGCTACGCAAAAGAACCCTCGATACCTTAGCACTCTACCTCGCTTGTGGCATTGACCCGAATAAAAGCACTATTTTTGTTCAATCCCATGTGCCGCAACATGCGCAACTTAGCTGGGCGCTAAACTGTTACACTTACTTCGGCGAACTAAGCCGTATGACACAATTTAAAGATAAATCAGCGCGTCATGCAGAAAACATTAACGCTGGTTTATTTGATTATCCTGTATTAATGGCTGCCGATATTTTACTTTATCAAACTAACCAAGTTCCTGTTGGTATCGACCAAAAACAGCATCTTGAGTTAAGCCGTGATATTGCACAGCGTTTTAACGCGATTTATGGCGATATCTTTACCGTGCCAGATCCTTTTATTCCGACTGGAGGTGGCGCTCGTGTCATGGCTTTGCAAGATCCAATGAAGAAAATGTCTAAGTCTGATGATAACCGCAATAACGTTATCGCCCTGCTTGAAGATCCAAAATCAGCAGCGAAAAAAATCAAACGTGCGGTCACTGACTCAGAAGAGCCGCCTCGTGTTCGTTATGACATCGAAAACAAACCAGGTGTTTCAAACCTGCTAGATATTTTATCTGGCGTAACGGGTAAAAAGATTGCCGAGCTTGAAGCCGAATTTGAAGGTCAAATGTACGGTCATCTTAAAGGTGCAGTGGCAGATGCCGTCTCTGGCATGTTGGCTACACTCCAAGAGCGTTATCATCAATTCCGTAATGACGAAGCGCTGCTCAACAAAATTATGGATGAAGGCGCAACCAAAGCGGCAGCACGCGCGCAAGAAACCGTTGATAAAGTTTATGAAGCCATTGGTTTTGTAAAACGCCCTCAGCTGTAATTCATACACGCCCTTATCTCTTCTAAAAGGTAAGGGCTTTTAATTTAAAAACTCACCTTTCTCTTCACCTTCAATTATTTTCAACAACCTCATCGATTTATCTCTCTGGTGTCTCTGTGCTTTTCTCAGTCAAATAGCTCACTCATTGATATGTAATAACGTTAAGGTGAATCTATGTTATTCAAAAATAAATATGCTTTTGTTCAAGGTGGATCAAGAGGTATCGGTGCTGCTATCGTCAAACAATTTGCTCAAGCTGGGGCCAGTGTCGCTTTTACCTACGCCTCTTCTGACGATAAAGCTAAAGCTTTAGTGGCTGAAATTGAGCAATTTTCAGGTAACGTATTGGCAATCAAAGCAAATAGCGCTGATGAAAATGAAATAAAAGCCGCCATCACACAAGCCGCCAATACATTTGGTAGCCTTGATATCTTAGTTAACAATGTTGGTACTTTAGAGCTAGGAACATTAGATACCCTATCATTAGAAGCGTTCGATCGCTCCTATCACCTCAATGTTCGCAGCCTATTTATTGCCAGCCAAGCTGCATTAGAAGTGATGAATAATAATGGGCGCATTATTCATATTGGTAGCATTAACGCACAAAGAGTACCATTTGAAGGCGGTAGTGCTTATGCGATGAGCAAAGCCGCTATCGTAGGGCTTACTAAAGGGATGGCTCGTGATGTCGCTAGCCGAGGCATTACTGTGAATAATATCCAGCCCGGTCCTGTCAACACGGACATGAATCCTGAACAAGGTGAGTTTGCAGAGAGTTTAAAACAGATCATGGCATTAAAACGTTATGCCAGCGCCGATGAAATAGCCAGTTTTGTCGTTTATTTAGCCAGCCCTGCCGCTGCTTATATCACAGGTGCAAGCTTAAATATTGATGGTGGATTTAGCATCTAATTATCTTAATAGCGTAAAAAAACGGGAGGCATCTCCCGTTTTTTCACTTAATGAAATTTATTGAAAATCCATATCGGTATAAAGCTTCGTTGCTTTTACACTTTCAATATTTTTCGCGCCACCCAACATCATATTAATGGATAATTCTTTATTCAGTTGCTGAATAACGGAATTCACCCCTTTCGCGCCCCCTAAATTTAATCCATATAAAATTGGACGACCCACCGCGACAACATCAGCACCACTTGCTAGCGCTTTAAACACATGGGAGCCACGGCGAACACCACTATCAAAAACAATAGGAACACGTTTGTTGACCACTTTTGCAATGGAAGGCAAAACATCAAAAGAAGCTGGGCCGCTATCTAATTGTCGCCCACCATGGTTAGATACCCAAATCGCATCTGCACCAGCCTTGATCACTCTATCTGCATCTTCAGGTGATTGGATCCCTTTCACTATCACAGGCAAACCCGATAGTTTTTTCACGTAAGCAATATCTGCTGGGGTAAAGGCTTGTTTAGCTTGAGCATAAATTTCGCTGATCCCAGCCCCTTTACCTGTTTTAGAGCCATCATCATTTTGTTTAGCGAACAGTTCTAAATTGGCAAAACTAAGTGGGAATTGGAAGTTATTGCGAATATCATCTTCGCGATAGCCACCAACTGGCGAATCCACCGTTAAAATAATCGCTTTAGCACCACTCTCTTTAGCTCGTTTCAAGGTAAACTCATTGAAAGCATTATTCTTGCTCATATAAAGTTGGAAGAAGAATGGGCTTTCCCCTGAAACTTCGGCGACTTCTTCAATAGTCTTGTTACCATAAGTACTTAATGAAAAAATTGAGCCAGCTTTCGCCATCCCTTTGGCTGTCGCAATTTCACCGTCTTGATGGGCCAAACCTTGAGCTGCCATTGGGGCTTGAATAATTGGCGTTTTTAAATCAATCCCTAAAAATTGGGTTGATAAGTCAATATCTTTAATTTCAATCCCTTGCATTACCCGCGGCATAATGTATTTTCTATCAAAGCTACGCGTATTTTTATCTAAGTTCAGCTCATCTTCGGCCCCACCTCGAATATAGCCAAAAGCCCCTTTTTCCATGTTTTTCGCAACTTGGTCTTCTAGCTCATCTAAATTGATAATTTTAATCGGTCCTTCTTTGGTACTCGCTTGATAATCCGCGGCTTGTACAGCCCCAACAGATAAGGTCAAAGCCAGTATCGCCGATGACATCACCGCGATGGGCTGTTTTTTTGCTCTGTGTAACATACTCCACCTCCTCAACTTATTGTTTGATAGCTTCCGCTTGTATTTTTATCACTACCTCTTTTGCCATTCCCTCTTTTGCAAGGAAATCCACCCCCCATTTTGTACGGTCAATGGTCGTTTCAAAGTCACCACCACAAACATCCGCTTTAAAAATAGGACTGAAATAACAGCCGAATTTCGTTGTTTTCAACTGAACGGGATGAGACTGTCCTTTCATGGTTAAAATGCCATCAATAGAAACAGGTTTATTATCCGCAAAGTTCCATTTAGTTGATTTAAATTCGATGGTTGGGTATTTCGCTACATCTAACATATCGGCGCTCTTAATATGGTTATCAAACGCTGTTAGACCGGTATTTAATGTCTCCGCTGGGATTTTGACATTAATGCTTCCCTTGTTTTTTTCTGGGGAATAGCTCATATCACCACGAATGTTGTAGAAACCACCGCTATTGGTCGATGTATTAAAGTGATCAATATAGAAAACCGCTTTAGTATGGGTTGGATCTAACTGATAATTTGCGGCTTGAGCAGTACCGGCTACCAATAGTGAAGCCAATAATGGCAATACAATCTTTTTCATGGAATACATCCTAATTATTTGTTTTATCTAAATTAATACAGATAGGTAGCCTCTACTTTTAGTAAAGGCTACGGATAATTCGAGTTAAAAATGAGGCTTAGCGTTCTGAATCTAATTGCTCATTGTTTTTCAAAACATCTTGAGCTTTCATATAGCTTTCAATGAGCAGTTGATATGCAGGGAAAATTTGCGTGTAAGCTTGTGCCCATTCTGCCGCATCTTCACGATTCCACGTTTTCTGAATTTCAGACGCGACCGCGGCTGTATCCATTGGTACAACACCAGCTTGAACCATGCGTGCTAAGGTGATTTCTTGTGCCATTTTGCTATAAGTACCAGATGCATCAATGACGACAAAAACTTGGTAACCGTCAGCTACCGCACTAATAGCAGGGAAAGCCATGCAAACACTGGTTATCGTGCCCGCGATAATCAGTTGTTTTTTACCCGTTGCTTTAACTGCTTCAACAAATTCAGGGTTATCCCATGCGTTGATTTCACCGCGACGTGCAATATATTGTGCATGTGGCGCATTTTGGTGAATTTCAGGGATCAGAGGGCCATTCGGGCCTTGTGGTACAGATGCTGTTGTGATGACAGGCATTTTTGCCAATGAAGCTATTTTTGCGAGAACAGCAGCACGCGCTCGCAGCTCTGTCATTGGCATATCACCGACAGTTTGGAACAAACCACTTTGATGGTCTATCAATAACATCACTGCATCATCTGGATTAATAACAGGACGCTGTCCATTGAAGTTTGCCGGATTACTCATAATGAAACCTCTCAATCAATAAAATAATGAAATGCTTTTAAACGAGAAATAGAACAATCGTTGCCCCGCTCTCTTGTTATTTACATTAATTCATCGATTTTTTGTTGAGTAGTCCGGTTTTTAGTAAACACTGTTCTAAAAATAGGATAATGGAAACCAGAACTATTGTTCTAGTAATGAAACAATGAAACCTATTTTTACCACTACTGATAACGAAATCGTGCCCCTATGATAAATACATCAGAATCTATTTTAGGAGCATAACCATGAAAAAGATCATTGGTATTTATAACGCACCTCGCAGTCATTGGGTTGGAGATGGCTTCCCTGTTCGCTCATTATTTAGCTATAACAACCACGGGAAATATCTCAACCCATTTCTTTTACTTGATAGAGCGGGGCCTTTTACCTTCCCAAGCTCAGATGCTGAGAACCGTGGTGTTGGAGAGCATCCGCACAAAGGGTTCGAAACGGTAACTATCGTCTATGATGGTGAGGTTGCACATCATGATTCTACAGGTGAAGGGGGCGTGATTGGTCCAGGAGATGTTCAGTGGATGACTGCGGCATCCGGTATTTTACATCAAGAATACCAATCCGATGATTTTATGAAAAATGGCGGCACCTTAGATATGGTGCAACTGTGGGTCAACTTACCGGCTAAAGATAAATTGGCGTCTCCGGGATACCAACTGCTAAAAAGTAGCCATATTCCGAATATTGCTTTACCTAATGATGCAGGCTATTTACGCGTCATTGCAGGTAACTATCTAGGAAATAATGGTGCTGCACGTACATTTACCCCTTTAGATGTTTGGGATCTCAAACTGAAAAAAGGTAAAACAGTAGGGTTACAAACTAAAGCCGGTCGTAATGTTGGTTTAGTGATGTTACATGGCTCGTTAATTGTTGATGGTCACGCTAGTTTAAATGAGGGAGAGCTGCTCATCCTTGATAGTAGTGACAGTAATATTGTTATGGAAGCCACGGAAGATGCTGTTGTACTCTTCTTAAGCGGTGAGCCCATTGATGAACCCGTTGTCGGCTATGGTCCCTTTGTGATGAATAGCGATAAAGAAATTATCGAAGCGGTTAATGATTTTAATCGTGGTAAATTTGGCCGAATCCCTCAAAATCAATAAGATAATAACTCCTCGATAGGGTGACTATTGAGGAGTTATCTTTATTACGGTGATGGATTATGATGATTTAACAGTTGGTGAAATATTCTCAGCCAAATAATTTAATAATAGTTGTACTGATGGCAATAAACCTTTTCTTGATGGGTAAACCGCATGAATAATATCTTCAGGAAAACGCCATTCAGGTAATATTTCAATCAATGCCCCTGAACTTAAGTCTTTTTCCACCACACCATAAGGCAATCGAGCAATACCAATTCCCTTTAATGCGGCTTTATACAAGGTCAAAATATCGGTTGTTGCTAATTTGGGGATAAAGTGCTGAGTGAAGCTTAAGTCCTCACTGTTTTTCAGTGTCACCGTATAATTTTGGGAATGTTCGGTATTTGCCAATATTGGGTAATTCACTAACTCTTCGGGTTGTTGCAGCGGCTCTCCGCCTTTAAATAACAACGGGCTAGCGACCAAAACCCGCCGTGAATAACCCAATACTTTCATCATTAAACCCGAATCATCTAACGGCAGCGAACGCACTCGCAGCGCCATATCTAACCCTTCACTGATCACATCAACGGGCCGATTAACTGCTAAGATTTGTACATCGATCTCCGGATACTTCACCATAAAATCGACTAATAAATCTTGCAGATACACTTGAAGTAAAGCGACAGGACAAGACAATTTAATGATCCCTTTCGGGTCAGTTTGTACAGAGCAGATCAGCTCCTCAGCAATTTTCGCTTCATCGACAACATTTTTGCATTGTTGATAAAAGGTTTGGCCGATTTCAGTCACATGGAACTGGCGTGTTGAACGATAAATTAAGGAAACATTGAGTTTCTGCTCAAGATCAGCAATACGGCGGCTAAGTTTAGATTTCGGGATCCCCAAAGCAAGACCTGCTTGTGAAAACCCGCCATGCTCGACTACTTTGACATAGTAGTAGAGGTCATTTAAATCGTACCGCATCCCTATTCCCCTTTTTACTAAAACCTATTTATATTACTGAAAATCGATAATAAGTCTGCTTAAATTACGCCATTTACCCCGTCAATAAGACCCGTTAGCCAAACAAATAGTTTCGGTATCGAAACAACTCATTGCCAGTTAAACAAGGAAATCAATTAAAGTAACTACCCGGCTATGGAGGTTTCTATGTACCGCGCACTTTGGGCATTGTTACGCCCTTATCGTTTTGTTTTAATATTTGCTGTTATTTTACAAGCTATCGCTGGCATTAGCTCCCTGATCCCTTGGGTTGCAATTAGCCAAATCGCCTTATCCCCTGTTGAACAAGGGAACACTTGGGTCATTATTGCATTTATTAGCGGAGTCGTATGGCTCGTTTGCCAAACACTTGCCCTATACCTAACCCATCAAACGGATAACCAATTGTGCTATCAATTAAGGCTAAAAATACTCAATAAACTCAATCGACTTCCTTTGAGTGAGTTTGTTTATTCAGGTAAAGAAGGGATCCAAAAAATTGTTGATCGCGATGTGCGCTTGCTGCATCAACTCACCGCCCATGCACCTGCCGACTTGGCTCAACTGTTTGTCGTTCCCATAACCACAACGCTGATCTTATTATGGACCAACTGGGCATTAATGATTTTTTGCCTACTTCCTTTAATCATCACCATTTACCTTTTCCGCCAGCTACGCTCACCACGTTATCAATCGCTATTCACTGCTCGTGACCAGACGATGGGGAATTTATATGCTCAATATGCAGAGTTTGCCGATAACCCATTACTTGCAAGACAGTATCCAAACCGCGCCATTCAACTTGCTGTGACACAAGCACTCTCCGCTTTTCTCGTGGCCTTTAATCGCTGGATTAACAAAATCGGCGCATTCAGTTCACTGACTCAAATTGGAATGAGTACCACATTACTGACGTTATGGGTGATTATTGGGTCGTTGGTAGTGCCGACCTCGGTGTCACTGTCGCAAATGGTGTTGTTTATTCTTTTGATGCATAGCATTACCGCTCCAATCGCTGCCATGGGGCATGGTGCCGATGCCCTCAACCATGCAGTCGCCGCTTCAGAGCGTATTCGCCATTTTCTTGAGCAAACAGAAATGCAGTATGGTGATAAATCACTGCAAGGAGCGCCTTGTGCCGTTCATATTCACGATGTGGATTATTGTGTACAGGATAAAACTTTACTCTCTAACATCAACTTAACCATTCAACCCGGTCAGCTTGTCGCTATTGTTGGTGCATCGGGAGCAGGAAAAAGTACACTTTTACAATTGATGGCACGGTTCCTCGACCCAACTCGTGGCGAGTTATACTTTAATACGACGCCCCTACCTCAATTCTCATTAGCAGGGTTAAACCAGCAAGTATCTATTGTGATGCAGAATACTCAACCTATGCCGTGTTCGCTGAAAGAAAATCTACAGCTATTTGCCCCCGATGCGACAGCGGTCGAAATCACTGACTACCTTGAAAAATTAAATCTACTAACACGGCTCCAGCAATTACCAAAGGGGCTAGACAGTTTAGTCGGTCATGATATCACCTTATCAGGTGGTGAAGCTCAACGTTTAGCTATCGCTCGCGTGCTGCTCTCTAAAGTCCCTATTTTGTTGTTTGATGAGCCAACATCTGCATTAGATCCGCAAAATGCCGAGTTATTTTTCCAGCTTTTAAACCAAGAGCAGCGTACACGAGTCTTGGTCACCCATGATCTGAGCTATTTATGCCATGCAGATACGGTGATCTTACTGGAAGAAGGGCAAATAATTGCTCAAGGTACACACCTACAGTTATCTGAACATACTCCCCAATATCAACAATTACTAAGTGCATTGGAGGACGCCGCATGATCCGTCTGTTCTTAAGTACCGTCCGTCGTGCGCTATTATGGATGATATTCGCTGCTATCTTAGATGGTATCAACGGGTTGCTACTCGTTCCTGTGATCATCAATTGGGGCTCCGACGATATAAGTGCGCTGATTTGGCTACTGGTGAGTAGCTTAGTGTCATTAACCGTTATTTTTATCGCCACTCAGAAAGGCTACCTTGCAGGTGGCATTGTTATGCGCACGCTCACCAACGCATTAATACGCCATCTACCTGTCTCATTAAAACCAATCCCAAGTGCGACAAGTTTAGTTTCTGGGCCTATTTCCCATGTGATGTCCATTCCTGCTCACTTATTACACCCAATCATTAGCGGTATTGTCACCCCTTTAACCGTGATCTTAGGGGCATTGATTCTGAACTTTTGGCTAGGAAGCATCCTGTTAATGATTGGCTTCATGTTATTACTTATTTTACGTTTTTCCGCCAAACACGTGTCATTCGCCGAAAAGCAAGTACACGCCTCACAGCAGAAGGTTATCGATGAATTAGGCCACTTTGCCACACATCAACCGCTGCTTCGCAGAGCGGGTGTCAGTCAACAGCAACAACAAGGTTTAGAGCAGAGCCTGACTCAGCAATATCAGACACAAAAACAACTTCAACGCCGTAGCTTGCCTTTTCATTTGCTATTTTCATTCGCTATTCAAGTAACCTTTATCGGCTTATTAGCTTTCGGCTTATTGGCGGTCAATCGTGAAACACTTACCCTACCTATGTGGTTAGCCGCCATGCTGTTATTAGCGCGTTTTATTGAGCCACTCTGGTTGCTTTCCCATTTAGACCAAGCATTACGCCAAGCTAAAAAATCGCTCAATCAGATAACCCAAGCACTGGAAACACCTGAGCTTAATTTTGTTCGTTCATCTCAAACCCCATCTGAAAATACCGTGAGCTGTAACGCCTTATCTCAGCGTACAGAGGAGGGGAAAGTCCTATTAAAACCGCTCGACTTAACTTTTAAAGCAAATACATTCACGGCCATTGTGGGGGCGTCTGGCGCTGGAAAAAGCACGTTATTGAATTTGTTGGCGCGCTTGCAAGACCCTTCACAAGGCGTAGTGCGGTATGGCAATAAAGATATCGCTCAATTATCGCAAGCAGTGCTCTGTAGTAAGCGAGGCATATTATTTCAAGATAACCGGCTGTTTAAAGGCAGTTTACGGCAAAATATGACTGCCAGTTCAGAAGAGATCGATGATCCATCAATCATCGCCATGCTTCAACAACTCAATATCGATGCAGATCATACTTTACTAGATGGAGATGTAGGTGCTGGAGGGCAAATTTTCTCTGGTGGACAAAGGCAACGTTTGTGTATTGCAAGACTACTATTAAGCCGTCCTGATATTATTTTGATGGATGAGCCGACAGCTAGCCTTGATTACATCAATACTGCCGCTGTTATTGAACAGCTACTCACTGCCAACCAGCAGACACGTATTGTTGTGACTCACCAACCGATGCTTGCCAGCCAAGCCGATCATATTATTGTGATGGCATCTGGCGAAATCGTTGACCAAGGAACACATGCAGAATTATTAGCCCGTGAGCCTTGGTATCAACAATTTATCAGCGGCAGCCTTTAAGAATATCAGCCTCGCTTACCAAATAAGCGATGGCTGAACTCTTCAATACGGCGATGCTCAAGCCTATTTTGCATCGTCAGGCTCCAACTTGCAGACAGCCCCGCGGCTCCTAGCAAACGTTGATATAACTCTTCATCGAATGGGGCATGAAAAGCGATCATAATCGCTTCTTGAACAGAAATATCGCTATTACGACTTAAAAGGGTGATCGGTGTTGCGGCACTGACTGACCCCGTCTTTATCACTCGATACAACCAACCACAACGACCATTTTCTTGCATTATTTGAGCAAAGTTTTCAACGCCTGTCAGGCCATTGAGCTTATAGCATGGCGAGCGTGGTTGGGTGACTTGAATACGAGCATCACCCCAAGCATAAATATCACCAATAAAGACATTCTCTTCTGTCATACCTTGAGTCGAGATATTTTCACCAAACGCTGGTGGCGTAAAAAGAGATTCAAGTTCAGGATAAGCATTAGCCCAGAATTGATAGTGCTCTGCCGGATAATGGCATAGCGCCCGATCAGGGCCACCATGAAAGCGTTTTTCAGCTTGCTCATCTCCCTCAAGCCCTAATTGCCCTAATGGCAACGGCCCATCCACTTGACGCTTATGAATAGCGCTCTGACCACAATCTAATGTGGCTTTGACTTCGCCGATATAGACTTGAGGATGAATTTGCATTGCGATTACACCTTTATCGTGGCTTTAAATTCAATGAACTCATCATTATCACGTTGAACGAGCATCAGAGTTCAATTTACTAGAAATTCTGTACAATACTTCAATAAGTTATGCATAGCACTATAATAAATCAAATAGATAATAACTAACCAAACGAGTGAAAACCATGAAAACTTAAAGTACTCCAAAAATTTCCATGGACTCGCAAACACCCGATACATCATTATGCCCGGTCTGCGTATACTAGGTTTATCTTTCGGCCATGCATACCAAAAAAGCCACATAAGAATAAAAATCACCATCGCTTGTGCACCATGTGCAGGCCCAATATCCAAGCCAGTGATAAAGAATAAGAGTACCTCAGACAGACCAAGAAAAAAGATCAGGATAACGAATAACGTTATAAAAAATTCACTGACCAAAAATACAGTGAATGCTTTTTTCCTAGAATGAAGCCCAAACATAATCAGGTCATTGAAAAATAAATAGAATAAAATAATCACACCAGCAACTATTGCCACGCCGCTATTAACATCAGGCTGAGTAGCAACCATGTTCAATAACAATCCCCAAAAAATACATAAGAAGACCCCGCGCCAGTTGAACGCTAGCCTAGGCTGCTGTATGAAAGATAAAATAGCAGGGTTAAATTTATCCTTTAGCTCTGGGTATTCACTGGTTCGTTGTTTCACTTGCTCAGCGATTTGAGGGATCAATCCAGGTATCAAGCGAACTTTATAAGAAACTTTCTCATTTTTACTCGTCAGTACACGCAAAGATTGAGAAACGATATAGTCTCCATGGACAGCATCAATCTGACACTGCTTCCATGCTCGAGCCACCTCAGTCTGGCGTAGCTGTTCAGTTAATGCGTTTTGAATATAAAACGGGATAATTTGCTCTGAGTTATATTCATCAAGCCGCCAGCCTAATAGAGACGAAACATGTTCCACAACAGCTTCGGTTAAACCTTCTTGCTCTGATAATGCCCACGCAAAATCTTGATGAAATTGCTGATGTGTCTGCAAACTGCCTTTTTGAGAGACGTTTTCCCACAATTCGACTAATTCACGTTTTGCCGCGTTTTCATCAATAATAAACAGCTTCGCGAGCCAATCAATTAACTCTTGGGTATAAGCTGTTTCAACAACCGGTAATTCATTAATCGATGGTTGATAATCATCTAACAACACATCTGAAAATGGGTAAGTAATCCGAATTTCAGACAGCTCTTGCTGTTGTTGATCATCATTAACGGCTTCTTCATTAACAGCCTCTTGGTGTAAGAGGCTTTCTAAATGAGGCACATCAACGTCTATATTCGCCTGCTCTTCAACATATTCATCATCGGCAGATTCATCATCATAAATAGCGTAAGCGGCATATCTTTTTGCCTCCTCAAAAGCTTCACGTAATTGTTGATACTCTTCAGGGTGGCTATCGGGTCGATATTTTTTTACCTGCCGCGCATAAGCACGCCGAATTTCCTTTTCATCGTTTGTTTGAGTGATTCCCAATGTTTGCCATATACTCATTAATGCGAGTCTCCCTCATAGCGACTCAAAAATTGTTCCACTTGTTGACGAATGGCCGCAATACGGCGTGGATCTTGGCTATCGAGTGCTCTTTCAAACTCCGTTGTGACTTGATCCATCCAATAGCGATCCTCACCCAGTAAAAACTCATATAACCGAGCACAGCGTGACAATAACACGCGATTCTCTTTTCTATCCCTCGGATGCTGTTTTAAATCAGCAATTTTTAATAAGCTTTGTTCGATTTGCGCTTCATTCATTTGCCCCGGAACTTTCTCTATCACTAGCCGAAACACCTCAGGGTTACCTTGATAACGACACTCAACTTCTAGTAATCCATCAACGGTATAGGTAAACCGGACATCAATATCCACTTCTCCAGCAGGCTTCTGAGGGATATCAATCGCCATCTCCCCCAAAAATACGTTATCTTGGACGCGACGCGCTTCCCCCTGATAAATCTTTAATAAAATCATTTTTTGGTTATCTTCAATCGTGCTGACCGTTTGCATCTTGCTCACAGGTAAAAAGGTATTTCGCTCAATTAAAGGTAAAAAATAACCCGAATCATAATGGGTTCCGTTTCTTTTTGAGGTTTCAATCCCCAAAGAAAATGGCATTACGTCGGTTAAAATAACATCATCAAGGGCTGTATCTGCCATCACCATACCCGCTTGAACCCCTGCACCTAATGCAACGGCTTCATCTGGATTAAGGTCATGGCGAGGAAAACGTCCAAACAGACGCGCTACCGTTTGTCGGATAAGTGGCATTCGTGTTGCACCACCAACTAATAAGATGTCGTCCAAATCATTAAGAGTAAAACGAGAATCATGCAAAGCCTGCAAAATAGGTTGTTGCAATCGTGCTAATAAAGATTGACAACAAGAAGCTAGCTCCTGATCTGTCATTGTCCAATGCCAATCCTGATCATTCCACCGTAGCGAAGCCGTCGCTTCATTGCTTTGACCTAATGCGATTTTTAATGTTTCTGCTTGTTTGAGTAATTCCGCGCGAATATCTGCTTGGGCTTCTTTCAGTTCAGGATGCTGCTTTAACATCCACAGATAAATAGCTTCACTGAAATCATCACCGCCTAAACGGACATCGCCACTACTCGCGCAAACCTCAATAACGCCTTCAAACATATCAATTATCGAAACATCAAACGTTCCCCCACCAAGGTCAAAGGTTAGGTATTTGTGTTCTTTGTTTTCGAGTAATCCAAAGGCCAACGATGCCGCAGTAGGTTCATTCAATAACCTTAAAACATTTAGCCCAGCAAGTTGTCCCGCTGTTTTAACCGCCCGACGCTGAACATCATTAAAATAAGCAGGAACCGTGATCACTGCATCTTTAACGGGGTAACCAAGCCAAGCTTCAACATCCTCTTTTAATTGCCGTAATAATAAAGCAGAAAGCTCCTCAGCCCGAAAAGTCAGAGAGCCTAATGATAACGTTGCATCCGTGCCCATAAAGCGCTTAAAGCTGGCTTGGGTTAAATGGGGGTGACTCTGTAGACGTTCACGAGCGAATTTTCCGACCAAGATCTGGTCATCATCATCAAGAGCAACAACAGATGGCGTTAAAACATCACCTTGTTTATTGGGTACCAATACCGCTCGCCCTTCAATCCATAAACTCACTGCACTATTACTGGTCCCAAGATCAATCCCCATAACCATGTCAGCCGCCATATTATCTCCCTTATCATTCACTTTATTGAATTATTACTGGATAGAATATCAATCTGTTTTTTGTACTTATGAGACACATTATGAACAAAACACAAGATATTAAAACGAGACAAAGCTGAGATTAATAGAAAAAAGAAAAAGAGAGGCATAAAAAAAGCGCAACCCCAAAAGGGTTACGCCCATCTAATTATCATTTAATTTAATGAATTATTTAGTTTTTTCTGCAAAACGTTTTGCAGCTTCATCCCAGTTAACGACTGACCAGAATGCTTTGATGTAGTCAGGACGACGGTTTTGATATTTCAGATAATAAGCGTGTTCCCAAACATCAAGACCAATAATTGGGTAACCTGAAGTACCAGAAATCGCTTCACCCATCAGAGGGCTGTCTTGGTTAGCTGTAGAAACAACCGCTAGCTTACCGTCATCTTTTAGAACTAGCCATGCCCAGCCAGAACCAAAACGAGAAGCTGCTGCTTTCTCAAATTGTTCTTTGAAAGCGTCAACACTACCAAAATCACGCTCGATAGCTGCTTTCAGATCACCGCTTAGTTCAGTACCTAATTTTAGGCCTTTCCAGAACAGGCTGTGGTTTGAGTGACCACCAGCATTGTTACGAACAAAAGTACGTTGATCAGCAGGAACTTTATCCAATTGTTGGATCAGATCATCAATGTCTAGGTTAGCCAGTTCAGGTAATTTTTCTAACGCAGTGTTAGTGTTGTTAACGTAGGTTTGATGATGCTTGGTGTGATGGATTTCCATTGTTTGCTTATCGAAATGAGGTTCCAGCGCATCATAAGCATAAGGTAAAGCAGGTAATGTATAGCTCATTGTATTTGTCTCCAGTGACTTATTGACATATACCTCTATATCTCTCACTCAATGCCAAGACACATAGGGTATACACTTCAGAAACTTCACACCTTGTGAGTCGGTATCAATTATAGTTATTTTACTGTTAATGAAAATCATTATCAAACCCATGATATTTATATGGTCTTTCTCATCAACTATCATTGTTGATTTATTTAGCAACTAATACCAATATCGCCCTGCTTTGTTTTTCTTTAATTCTACCCTTATACAGATAATCAGATGATTAATCTAATTGACGATTTCGCATCAAATGATAATCCTGTTAAATCCATTACAATTAATACGTGATCTCCCGCTCAAAAGAAAAACAAATTTATATTTCCTGCTTTAGTTAACCATTTTTTGACATAGTATTAACATCTGCAAGGAGATAAAAATATGACTCAAATAACTAAGCATCCCGTTACTGCTGAAATTGCAGAAAATGCCCTGATAAACGAGCAACAGTACAACAATGAGTATCAACTCTCTATTCAAGACCCTGAAACGTTTTGGGGGGAGAAAGGAAAGGTTGTTGATTGGATTAAGCCGTATACCCGAGTAAAAAACACCTCCTTCGATCCTGGCCATATCAGCATTCGCTGGTTTGAAGATGGCACCCTTAACTTAAGCGCTAACTGTTTAGATCGTCATCTGGCAGATAAGGGCGATCAAACCGCAATCATATGGGAAGGTGATGACCCTTCTCAATCAAAAAATGTCACTTACCGTGAACTGCATCATGATGTTAGTCAGTTCGCTAACGTATTAAAACAACATGGTATTCGTAAAGGCGATGTTGTCGCGATTTACATGCCAATGGTGGTTGAAGCTGCCGTCGCAATGTTAGCTTGTGCTCGCATTGGGGCGATTCATACTGTTATCTTTGCTGGCTTCTCTCCAGAAGCGGTATCGGGTCGTGTTATCGACTGTAAAGCAAAACTGATTATTACAGCCGATGAAGGCCTACGTGCTGGCCGCTCAATACCTCTCAAGAAAAACGTTGATGACGCATTAACCAATGCCAATGTCACCACCGTTAAGAATGTCATTGTCTACCGTCGTACTGGGAATGTTCCAAGCTGGGTAGAAGGGCGTGACTTATGGTGGCACGATGTGATTGATGGCGTCAGCGCCGACTGCCCACCTGAAGAAATGAACGCAGAAGACCCATTATTCATTCTGTATACTTCAGGCTCAACAGGTAAACCAAAAGGTGTACTGCATACTACTGGCGGTTATTTAGTCTATGCAACACTCACCTTTAAATATACTTTCGACTACCATCCCGGTGAAGTGTATTGGTGTACTGCCGATGTTGGCTGGGTAACGGGTCACAGCTATTTGTTATATGGCCCTCTATCTAATGGTGCCAAAACATTGATGTTTGAAGGCGTGCCTAACTACCCTGCGGTCAATCGCATGAGCCAAGTGGTCGATAAGCACCAAGTTAATATCCTGTATACCGCGCCGACTGCTATCCGCGCCCTAATGGCTGAAGGTGATAAAGCCATTGAAGGCACCAACCGTAGCTCGTTGCGTATCCTAGGATCCGTTGGTGAACCTATCAACCCTGAAGCATGGGAATGGTTCTATAAGAAGATTGGTGATAGTCGTTGCCCAATTGTTGATACATGGTGGCAAACAGAAACTGGCGGCTTTATGATCACTCCGCTGCCGGGAGCGACCATGCTAAAACCAGGCTCAGCAACGTTACCTTTCTTCGGGGTTCGTCCTGCTCTTGTTGATAATCTTGGGGAACCATTAGAAGGTGCAACAGAGGGTAACCTCGTCATTGTTGATTCATGGCCTGGTCAAGCACGTACCTTATTTGGTGACCACGAGCGTTTTGAGCAAACCTACTTTTCTACTTTTAAAGGTATGTATTTCAGTGGCGATGGTGCTCGCCGCGATGAAGATGGCTATTTCTGGATCACGGGCCGTGTTGATGATGTATTAAATATTTCCGGTCACCGCCTAGGTACTGCTGAAATTGAATCTGCATTAGTTGCACACCCAAAAATTGCAGAAGCAGCCGTTGTTGGTATTCCTCATAATATTAAGGGGCAAGCTATCTATGCTTATGTCACCTTAATTTCGGGGGAAGAGCCTTCACCTGAGCTATATACCGAAGTTCGTAATTGGGTTCGAAAAGAAATCGGTCCAATTGCAACACCTGATGTTCTACACTGGACGGACTCTTTACCTAAAACCCGCTCCGGTAAGATCATGCGCCGTATCCTACGTAAAATTGCCTCAGGAGATACTAGTAACTTAGGAGATACTTCCACACTGGCAGATCCTGGCGTTGTCGAAAAACTACTCGAAGAAAAACAATCAATGAGTATGTCATAAGCCTGAAGGTCGCCTTTATGGCGACCTTACATACATTCCAATAAGACGATAACAGAGGAGAACTCTGATGAATGCTACTGCTTATCAAGAGGTAGAGAATAACCCTCGCTTTAAAGAATTGGTAAGGAAACGCGGTCGATTTTCATGGTTGTTGTCAGCTATCACATTAATATTGTATGTCGGTTTTATCTTTCTTATTGCTTTTAACCCAAGTTGGCTTGGAACGCCGATTAGTGAAGGATCCTATATCACACGAGGTATACCTATTGGTGTAGGATTGATTGTCATCTCTTTCTTATTAACTGGCCTATATGTTATTCGGGCAAATGGTGAATACGACCGTTTAACGGCTGAAATCTTAAAAGAGGTGCAAAAATGATAAAACTCCTTCCTCTCATCTTACTTTTCGCCTCTTCAGCCGCATTTTCTGATGCACTGACAGGGGATGTCGAGCGGCAACCTGTGAATATTCAAGCCATTATCATGTTCTTGTTATTCGTCGGGTTTACTCTCTATATTACTTATTGGGCATCTAAAAGAACGCGTTCTCGCTCAGACTACTACACCGCAGGCGGTAAAATTACAGGTTTTCAAAATGGGATGGCCATTGCGGGTGACTTTATGTCCGCAGCCTCATTCTTAGGTATTTCAGCACTGGTTTACACCTCCGGTTATGATGGCTTGATCTACTCCATCGGCTTCTTAATTGGCTGGCCTATTATTCTTTTCTTAATTGCTGAACGCTTACGTAACCTCGGTCGTTATACCTTCGCCGATGTTGCGTCATATCGATTAAAACAAAGACCAATACGGATACTGTCTGCCGTTGGCTCTCTTGTTGTCGTTGCACTCTACCTCATTGCACAAATGGTTGGTGCAGGGAAGTTGATCGAACTACTGTTTGGTCTTAATTACCATGTTGCCGTCGTAATTGTAGGTATTTTGATGGTGTTATACGTCCTATTTGGTGGAATGTTAGCCACTACATGGGTACAAATCATCAAAGCAATTCTCTTATTAGCAGGCGCAACATTTATGGCCGTAATGGTCATGAAACATGTTGGTTTCAATTTCAATACCCTATTTAAAGAAGCCGTCGAAGTACATAAAAATGGCATTACCATTATGAGCCCAGGAGGATTAGTTTCAGATCCTATATCGGCTTTATCACTTGGGCTAGCGCTGATGTTTGGTACAGCAGGGCTACCTCATATCATTATGCGTTTCTTTACGGTCAGTGACGCGAAAGAAGCTCGTAAGAGTGTGTTCTATGCAACAGGTTTCATTGGCTACTTCTATATTTTAACTTTCATTATCGGTTTTGGTGCGATTGTTCTTGTTAGTGCAAACCCTGACTTTAAAGATGCAGCAGGCAAATTGATCGGTGGAACAAACATGGCCGCCGTACACCTTGCAGATGCCGTCGGAGGGAACTTCTTCCTTGGCTTTATTTCTGCTGTTGCTTTCGCCACGATATTAGCTGTTGTTGCGGGGCTAACACTCGCCGGCGCCTCAGCGGTTTCCCATGACCTTTATGCCATGGCAATCAAAGACGGTAAGGCAAATGAAAAAGAGGAGTTACGTGTATCCAAAATTACGGTAGTGATCTTAGGCTTTGTTGCTATCGGGTTAGGTATTTTGTTCGAAAACCAAAATATCGCCTTCATGGTAGGCCTCGCATTCTCTATCGCTGCAAGCTGTAACTTCCCTATCATCCTGTTATCGATGTATTGGAAGAAATTAACAACACGTGGTGCCTTAGCAGGCGGATGGTTAGGACTTATTACCGCCGTTGTGCTGATGATATTAGGGCCAACTATTTGGGTAAGCATCTTACATCATGAGAAACCTATCTATCCTTATGAGTATCCTGCATTCTTCTCGATGATAGTGGCATTTGTCGCTTCTTGGTTATTCTCTATCACAGATAACTCAGAAAGAGGCAAATTCGAGAGAGAACGCTTTAGAGAGCAATTTGTACGTTCACAAATTGGCTTAGGTATTGAGCAAGGTAAATCTCACTAACCCTTAATATTACCTCTAGAAAGAAACATAAAAAAAGCGGCTCTTAATAAGCCGCTTTTTTAATCTGTATAAAACCACGTTATCTCGCATAAGTCATTTTTTCAGTGTTTACCCACTCATCAACTAACTCAAAAAAGCGTGCTGGTTGGTTTTTTACTTCGACTTTAAAGTTCTCGAACTCAGATTTGTTATTAGGTACATACATTGATAATAATATATTTAGCGATATTTCTTTGTTCGCAAATTTCTGGCTAATATTAAATGCCTTATAGAGGATCGCCGCCAATACAAAACTAACCACTGCTATACCAGCCATAGCAGCAAAACTGTAATCTATGTGTAGAAGCTGGCGAGCCTCATTCAGTAGTAAGAAAGGCGTAAAAAACATCACCAGCAGAGATAAGATAATTGCCCCATCTTGACCATTGTTGAATTCGTGTTCCTTTTGCTTATTAACGGCAACAATATCCCTAAATATTTGGCTATTAACAGATTTTATATTCTTCATTATATTCACCTTGATAAACAAGCGCATTATCGTGTGTAAAAATCATTCATAACATCTAATTAAGTTACTTATTGATAGTATATGTTTAACTTTTTGCAACATCAATTTAACATTTATTATCTATTTTAATGGGAAAGTATCTTAAGAAGAGTAGGTAAATAGAAGATATAGAACAACAAACCCGATGATCACAAAACCGTGTTTATGGCCTATCTATTGATATTAAAAGTAAAGTTGAAAAATGATCTAACTTAAACGGATTTTATTTAACATTTAAACAAATTAATTTATAAAAAATTAATTATTAAAGTTATAAAGCTTGCTTATCGATGCTCATTACCTTTTTGCC